>JBEASE010000118.1:0-3618 GCA_041162625.1 Bacteroidota bacterium
TTATGCATACAATCCGCCACCAAGAACCAATATCGGAAATTTAAGAAACAGGGGTATTGAAATGGATTTGACATGGAAAGATAGAATTGGCAAATTACAATATTCATTTAATTTTAATGGTGCGTATAATAATACGAATCTTGAAAGCTGGAACACTTTATTATTAAGAGGTAATGTATTCTTAGATATGCCTTACCAGTTTGTATATTCTTACGAAGACAAAGGAATCGCGCAATCATGGTCTGATGTATATAGCAACACGCCACAAGGTATTGCGCCTGGAGATTTAATTATGAAAGATTTAAATGGTGATGGAAGAATTACAGCAGATGATAGAAAGGCGTATGCCAATATGCAAAATGAAAGACCAACGACTACTTTTTCATTCAACACATTTTTAGCTTATAAAGCCTTAGATTTTTCAATCTTCTTACAAGGATCAACAGGCAGAAAAGATTATTGGCAAAATATTTACAACAATACCAATTTTAATAATGCGAGATATGCGGCATCCTGGGAGCATTGGACGAATCCATGGTCATGGGATAACAGAGGAGGGAGTTGGCCAAGATTGGGCGGTAGCGGAAATAATAGAAATAGTACAACATATTGGTTGGATGACATGAGTTTCGTACGTATAAAAAATATACAACTTGGTTATACAGTGCCTTCTAAATTGTTAAATAGAATGGGCGTAACGAAGTTGAGAATTGTAGGCTCTGCCGAAAATATTGGGACCCTTACTTCCTTTAGAGGATTGGATCCTGAAAAGTTAGGTGATGACAACAATGTCTATCCAATAAATAAATCTTATTCATTGGCCATTAACTTAAGTTTCTAAAATATTATTATGATGAAAATTCTAACTAATACTACAAAAATAACTATGGCAATCCTCTTAATGGGGGTGCTCATATTACCAACTTCTTGTAAAAAGGAGCTGCTTGATCTAACACCAACTGACTTATTAGCTTCAGAAAATTTTTGGAAGACAGATGCAGATGCAACTATTGCACTTATGGCTGCTTACGCTTCTGCTAGAGCGGTATTTGATCGTGATTATTATTTTGACGGCCAAGGAGCTGAATATACTAGGGTAAGGGGAACTAGTGCAACTTCTGGTCAAATTTTAAGAGGTGATGCGTATCAAGGAGGAGCATATGGTCCTAGTGGCTATGGCGCAAGTTTTGATAAATATTTCAGTTATTTATATGGTAGTGTTAACAGATCAAACTATGTAATTGAAAACATTACTAATAGAATGTTACCTACTGCAACAGGTGCTAAATTGGCATCCTTAGAAAGTATTATTGCTGAAGCAAGATTGCTAAGAGGTATGACTTATTTCAGATTAATAACAATGTGGGGTGATGTTCCTTATATAAGTAAAATTATTTATGATAATAGTGAGGTTACTGCTTTAGCAAGAATGCCAATTGGACAAGTGAAGGATTCTATCATGGCCGATTTTAATTATGCTGTAGCCAAACTACCTAATAAAGCTGCTGCACTTGGTCGCTCTGGAAAACCAGCTGCATTAGCCTTCCGCGGAAAACTAAACTTATATTGGGGAAGTTGGAAGAAAAATGGTTGGCCTGAATTAGAAGGCTTTACGCAAAATGCAGGGGAAGCAACTGCCGCTTTTACTGCAGCAGCAGCTGATTTTAAATCAGTTATTAATGATTTTGGTTTAACACTTTATAAAAATGGTGCTCCAGGACAAATAGATGCATTAGGCAAAGCGGACATACTTCCAAACTATTTTGAATTATTTACGCCTAAAGCAAATGGTAATCCAGAAATGCTGATGGTTTTCACACATTCTGGTACGCCAACAAATCCGTCACAAGGAGAGGAACTAATGCGTGATTTTTCTGGACGTACTATTGAAGGATCACAATGCTGGGTTTCACCAAGATATGAAATCGCCAATAGATATCAATTGACCACTACAGGTGATTTTGCACCTAAGTTGGTTCAAATGAATCCTGTAACAAATAAAACAGCAAGAACTACTTTGAATTCAGCAGTGAATCCCAATTCCTATGCAAATAGAGATTACAGAATGAAATCAACCATCATGTGGGACTATGAAATGGCTATTGGTTTAACTGCATTAAAGTCGACTGGATTTTCACCTTTTATTTATAATACATGGGCAGCCAACATAACCCTTGGTGGCGTAAATTATATCACTTATAATACAGATGGTTCTAACTCGGGTTATGTATTCAGAAAGTTTGTAAGAAATTATGAAGGTCTTGGAAGAAGTGAGGGTGATTATGCATATCCTGTTATGCGATTAGCTGATGTTTATTTAATGTATGCAGAAGCAAGTAATGAGGTGAGTGGTCCACTAGCTGACGCGGTTGATGTGGTTAACAAAGTACGTGCGCGCGGTGCGCTTCCTGCTTTACAAGCTGCTAAATATGCAAACAAACAATTATTTTTTGATGCCATTGAGCAAGAAAGAATTATTGAATTAGTGGCTGAAGGTTTTCGTGGGTTTGATCTTAGACGCTGGAGAGCAATTGAAAGAGTATGGGGTCCACCAGGTGGCATTGGGGTATGGAGACAAGACACTTATGGCGCTGACAGAGAAAGATATTATTTAAACGCTAACGATTTAACTTACAAACAAGCTTATATCTTTAGAATACCACCAGCAGAACGTGACCGTAACCCTAATTTAACTCAAAATATACCTTGGAGATAAAATTCAAGTTCTATTATAAATAAAACAATAAGTAATGGCAAAGTATTTAAAAATAACCCTTTCAATTTTGATGATGTCAGTCATCATTATTTCATGTAAAAAGGATAGTCCAGTGGATGAAGACGGACTTTTAATTACATTTAGACAAGAATGTTTTGTGAGTAACTTTGAGTTACTAGGCGCTGATTTTGTTACCGTAAGAGCGGCGACTGCAGTGATTGATACGATTGCACAAACCATTAATGTTACCGTAAATCCAGGAACTGATTTAAAGAATGTATATCCACAATTTACCTTGGCAACCGATTGCAAATTGGATCCGAAAGTGATTGGTAAAACAGACCTTTCTAATTTAGCAAGCCCTAAAATTTATACTGTTGTTTCAGGAAATAGGAAAATAAGAAAACCCTATACACTCAATATTAAGTTTTAATAAAATCTCCATTAAAAATATTTGCGATGCGTAATAAAAACATTCAATTTCCTGTACTGATTTTAATATTGTTGACATCATTGTTGGCATGTACAAAACAGGAATATAAAATTCCAGATCCAGTTTCTCAACTGACGAATGACTGTATCAAAAGAACCATTGGGCCTAGCATTGTTGGCTTACCATTGGAATTTGCCTATGCAATGGCTTTGCCAAAATTAAATGGCAAGTTGGTATCCGCACAAGTGGAAGCTAATTATGCAGGTGCCGCAGGTACTTACTTAGAGCATAGATCATTTTATACAAATATGAGTGGTGTTGATGTGCCAGTTGTAGTGGGTTCGCCATCATCGAATACCGATAAGCTAACAAAAATGAATTTCACGGTTGATACAAGTGCTTCAACACTTAGATATTATTATGTAATTCCAGAGGAAGCACGCGGAAAAACAGTTTCATTTACTTTTAC
>JBEASE010000119.1:0-4802 GCA_041162625.1 Bacteroidota bacterium
GAAGCCAAATCATGCTTGATCTGTGTATCAAAAAGCACAATTTTATGATCATCCATGTGCAATGGAATTTGTTGGTACTCAAGTGAGCGACAATCCAACAACATGGCATGGTCTTTTTTGGCATGAATACTTGCAAACATGTCCATGATGCCACATTGGAGACCTACATATTTATTTTCAGCTTCCTTTGCAATTTCAGTCAGCTGCATGGAGGAAAATCCAGCACCATAAAGCACGTTAAAGGCATAGGCAAAAACAGCTTCCAAAGCAGCTGATGAAGAGAGTCCGGCACCCACTGGAATATCAGCACTGACTATCGCTTGAAAAGGCAAAACCTTCCCACCCCTTTCTTCAAAAGCTTTGATCACACCAATGATGTATTTTAGCCAGTGAGGTATTTTTTGAAGCGCGTTTGGATCTTCAAACTCTACCCTATCATTGAGGTCTGAAGCGATGATGGTAAACTTAGTATTGGAAGAAGGAGAAATAGCAAGGTAACAGGCTAAATCGATGGCTGCAGGCAACACAAAACCTTCGTTATAGTCGGTGTGCTCCCCTATAAGGTTAATTCTTCCTGGCGATTGAAAACACCTAGGAAACTTCCCAAATTCAACCGAAAAAGAACCGACCAGCCATGCCAGTTTATCCATACCATCCTTTTACTAAATGTAAGAAAAAGGTCGCCTCAATCACCCCTTCCAAAAGAAAGGACCTGAAAATGAACCATCAACCTTCGTTCTTGTTACGAATTTGGGAAAAATGAGGGTTAAACTTCCCCCAATTGATCCACATCCTTTCTACTACGCTTTAAAATGATGAAATTTGCGCTTCAAAACCAAAGAGGATTATGCAAGAGGAAAATGATGACATATTAGAACAGGTAACCTCATCGGAATACAAATATGGTTTTGTCACCAATATTGAGGCCGACGAGGCACCCAAGGGTTTGACGGAAGATACCATCAGGTTCATTTCTACCAAGAAAAACGAGCCTGAATGGATGTTGGAATACCGACTTAAGGCCTATAAGCATTGGCTGACCATGGAGGAACCAACATGGCCAAATGTTACCTATCCAAAAATCGACTTCCAAAATATTATTTACTATTCTGCTCCAAAACAGAAAATCGCTCCTAAAAGTCTGGATGAAATCGATCCAGAATTAAGAGCGACTTTCGAAAAGTTGGGTATTTCTCTTAACGAACAAAAGAGACTAACAGGAGTTGCAGTTGATGCGGTAATGGATAGTATTTCTGTAGCAACTACTTTCAAAGAGGAACTTTCAAAAGTGGGTGTTATCTTCTGCTCTATGAGTGAAGCGATTCAGGAACATCCTGAATTGATTAAAAAATATTTAGGGTCTGTTGTACCAACAACCGATAACTATTTCACAGCCTTGAACTCTGCTGTTTTCAGTGATGGTTCATTCTGCTATATTCCAAAAGGTGTTAGATGCCCGATGGAATTGTCAACTTACTTCCGCATCAACGCTGCCAACACCGGACAATTTGAAAGAACCTTGATTGTTGCAGAAGAAGGAAGCTATGTAAGTTACCTAGAGGGATGTACTGCACCCATGCGTGATGAGAATCAATTGCACGCTGCAGTAGTAGAATTGGTGGCGATGGAAAAAGCGGAGATCAAATATTCAACCGTACAAAACTGGTACCCTGGTGATAAAGAAGGGAAAGGTGGTATTTACAATTTTGTAACCAAGCGTGGAATTTGCGCAGGTGATCATGCAAAGATTTCTTGGACACAAGTAGAGACTGGTTCAAGTGTAACATGGAAATACCCTAGTGTGATTTTGAAAGGTGATTACAGCATTGGAGAATTTTATTCAGTTGCAGTAACCAATAATTATCAGCAAGCTGATACCGGAACCAAGATGGTGCATTTGGGTAAAAACACCAGAAGCCGTATTGTATCAAAAGGTATATCTGCTGGTAAAAGCCAGAACTCTTACAGAGGTTTGGTAAGTGTTGCCAAGAACGCAAGCAATGCAAGAAACTTCTCTCAATGCGACTCTATGTTATTGGGTGATAGATGCGGTGCACATACCTTCCCTTACATTGAAGTAAAAAACAATACTGCAATTGTTGAGCATGAGGCTACCACTTCTAAAATTGGGGAGGATCAAATTTTCTATTGCAACCAGAGAGGTATTGATACCGAAGCAGCGGTTGCGTTGATCATCAATGGCTTTGCAAAAGAAGTGATGAACCAACTTCCAATGGAGTTTGCAGTCGAGGCACAAAAACTACTTGCTATCAGCTTAGAAGGCAGCGTAGGATAATTACATTAACAAAGACAAACCTCATATATGTTAAAGATTGAAAATCTACAAGCAAGAATTGAAGAAAAAGAAATTTTAAAAGGAATCAATCTCGATATCAAACCCGGAGAGATACATGCTATCATGGGACCAAACGGTTCGGGCAAAAGTACTTTGGCTTCTGTTTTAGCAGGACGTGAAGATTATGAAGTAACAAGTGGTACAGTTGATTTCATGGGCAAAGACTTGCTTGAAATGGCTCCTGAAGACCGCGCTAAAGAAGGCTTGTTCTTAGCTTTTCAATACCCAGTTGAAATTCCAGGTGTTAGCACTACCAATTTCATCAAGGCAGCAGTAAACGAAAAAAGAAAATACCAAGGATTGGAACCATTAGATGCAGCCCAATTTCTTAAGATCATGAAAGAGAAAATGAAAATGGTTGAAATCAATCAATCACTTCTTTCTCGTTCATTGAACGAAGGATTCTCTGGTGGTGAAAAAAAGAGAAATGAAATTTTCCAAATGGCGATGCTTGAACCTAAACTAGCCATCTTGGATGAAACCGATTCTGGTTTAGATATTGATGCATTGAGAATTGTAGCAAATGGTGTAAACCAGCTTCGCACAAAAGACAATGCTTTCTTAGTAGTAACTCACTATCAGCGTTTGCTTGATTACATCGTTCCTGATTATGTACATGTCTTGTACAATGGTAGGATAGTTCGTTCTGGTACCAAAGAATTGGCATTAGAGTTAGAAGAAAAAGGTTATGATTTCATCAAAGCTGAAGTTGAAGCAGCTAACGCGTAAACGAAAAAGTGAAACTGAAAAGCATGGACGCAACAACTATTTTAAAAAATGCATTTGATAAGCAGAACAGCAACTCAACACAATTGGGTGCTTTTCATGTTGAAAACTGGAATAATTTTTCAGCATGGGGTTTACCTGCTATCAAGCATGAAGAATGGAAATATACCCGCATCAGAAATGTCTTTAACGACAAAATGATTGTCAACAATGGAAGTGCATTAGATGCGGCAGGTGTGCAGCAATATTTACTACCCGGACAACTTGCAAAAAATGCAATTGTCTTTGTTAATGGAATATACAACGCTTCACTCAGTTCAATTGCAGAAGCAGAAGGAACGTTAGTGGTTAAATCTTTGGCTACTGCGGCTGAAGATGAAGATGCTGAGTTTGTAAAAACAAATCTTGGTCATAGTCAGCGTTACCACCAAGATGGCATCAATGCCTTAAATGCTGCATTTGCAGCAGGCGGGCATCAATGCCTTAAATGCTGCATTTGCAGCAGGCGGTGTTTACATCAAAGTAAAAAAAGGCAAAAAAATAGAACACCCAGTTGTCATCTATCATATTGCAGATGCATCAATTGGATTTATTTTCAGTCAGCCTCGTATTTTGGTGAATGTTGAACAAGCAGCTGAAGTAGTAGTCTTAGAAACCTATAAGAAAATAGGCAACGACGATAGCTTAACCAACGAAGTGATTGAAATTTGTGCAGCGCAAGACTCCATTGTGAACTATATCAAGATTCAAGATGAAGGCAAAGGAGCTAATCATACTGGTACTACACATATCAGACAGTTGGCCAAATGCGTTACCCATGCCGTTACCCTTACTTTGAGCGGAAACATTGTGCGCAATAACCTGAACATGGTAATGGAAGCTGCGAATAGCGAGAGTCATATGTATGGACTTTATTTGTTGAATGGAGAGACTTTAGCGGATAATCATACAATTGTAGATAACCAGCATCAACTGGTGTTTTCAACGGTAAGATTTTCGTGAGACAAGATGCGCAGAAAACAAACGCTTATCAGTCGAACAAGAATATTTTGATTGGCGATTCAGCATCTGCTAACACAAAACCACAGTTAGAAATTTTTGCAGATGATGTAAAATGTTCACATGGTTGTACTATTGGCAAGTTGGATCAAGATGCCATGTTCTATTTAAAAGCAAGAGGGATTTCAGAATTAAATGCAAGAGCTTTGTTGCTGCATGCATTTGCTGTCGACATCCTTGATCAAATCAAGGATGAAGAAATCAGGACTTATGCTGATCAACTGATTTCTGCTCGCTTATCTTATCATTTTTAATACATGTCGAATTCAACTTCATATGATGTAGCAGCTGTCAGGAACCTCTTCCCTATTCTCAATAGAAAAGTAAAGGGTAAGAACCTGGTGTATTTCGATAATGCAGCTACATCACAGAAGCCGATACAAGTAATTGATGCATTGGTGCATTATTACACGCACTACAATGCCAATATCCATCGTGGTTTACATACACTGGCTGATGAAGCTACTGCTGCTTATGAAGCATCTAGAGTAGCTGTGCAACAATTCATAGGTGCGAGTGAGCCTGAAGAAATAATCTTCACAAAAGGAACAACAGAAAGTATCAATGTTGTTGCTAAATCATGGGGTAAAGCTTTTTTAGAGAAGGGAGATGAAATCATCATTACTTCTTTAGAGCACCACGCTAATATTGTTCCCTGGCA
>JBEASE010000013.1:0-65590 GCA_041162625.1 Bacteroidota bacterium
CCTGATGGCAACACCTAAACTTAAACGATCTGACAATACTCTTGAATAACCTAAATCGACTGATACTTCACGGGGACGAAAAGCATTTAAATCATTGCCTAGGTTATCAGTGAACTGTATGTTACCAAGACTAAAATAGCGAAGTGATGTTGATAAAGTTTGTTGCTCATCTAATTTATAGTAGCCAGCTAAAGATGCTAGATAGACATCGTTCAAGCCAAGGTCTTTCAACCATGGCGTATACGTCATACCAATTCCTGAAGGATTCTTAGCAAAAGCATATTTGGCAACATTATAAAACTGAGAGTTGACATCATAGAAATGGTACAGCAGTTGTTACCACATTGATGGAACTTGTCTGCGCACTAACGTTTGAGAAAAAGGAAAACAATACAAAACTGGTCAAAAGCTTATTTGCAATTCTTTTCATTGTTGGTTTTTAAATCAGTAAAGGAAATCGGGTAGAATTGTATCTATATGAACCAGTTTAGTTATGCTAATTTATGAAATTTAGATTTAAAGTAAGATGAGCTTTTGCAGCTTTGTGGTAATTTCACCTGTTTTGGCTTTTATGCTGAATCGAGAAAAATAGACTCCAGGTTGGGGCCTTTTTCCGTTTTCGTCATTTCCATTCCAATTCATTTGTAATGAACGTAAGTCAGACTGATTTATTGCTTGTTCAATTCGTTTGATTGGCTTTCCCTCCATGGTAAAGATATCGAGTTGAGCATATGCTCCTTCCGTCTTTCCATTGAGTTGAACCATAAAAATGGTTGATTGATTAAAAGGATTAGGAAAATTATACAATTGACTAACTGCAATTTTCCTCTCTATAACTACTGAAAAATCAGTAACTACTACTGAAGAATTATTAAATACATCCCATGCTTTTATCTCAATTTTATGAGTGCCTTCAGTCAGTTTGGGGAGTCTCAAACTAATTTCACCTGCTTTATTTTGTCCCAGCACTGGCTCAAAATAATCATTCAATACCAAGGGCTTTGCATAATTGCCATCAATGACCAATCGAATGTCATGGCCAATACCAAACCTTCCAAGATAAATTCCACTCTGATCGGAAAGTTTTACGATTAGCAATGGGGTTTCACTGACAACTCCGCCATTTTTGAAATTTTCATTCTCCAGATAAGTTTGAATTTGTGGTCCAGATTTGTCATTAGGAACCTGACCACCAAATCCACCAGAAACAATAGTTTCATCTACTCCTTGTGCATCTCTTACCCCATCCTCAGCATAATAACTGATTCTTGCATTTCCATAGTCGAAGCGAATATCATTGGGTACAATAAATTCAATTGAAAATTTACCGGATTGAACTTGTGCCTTTCCATAATAAATCAAATTATCAAAAACCTTAAAGCTCTTAACACTGCTTTGTGGATCATTAGCGCGTGTTTGATAATTTGTTGCTTTGTCATGAATACTAACAAAGACCCTTCCATTGAAATCACCAGCTAAACCACCATTTGGCGACAATACTTCCCCTTGTATGGAATACTTATTTAAAGCTCGTAAGGTATCAACTACCAAACCAGTTTGGGCATCTAACAACCTAGTTGTTGCCACTTGGTATTCTGGCATCAATAACTTCATGGAAGGATCTCCAAGCATGGCAAATTTTCTTGCATTGATAAAATCTCCTGAATTACTAACTGTATTATTTTTTGCACTTAACCAAGCCTCGCCTAGCGTGGGATAAAGCCCTTGTCCATTTTTTTGCAACAAGGCCTGCAAAAAATTATTGTTCATCAATTTATTACTTGAAGCAAAAACCAATCTTGTAGTGGTCATTAGTCCAATGGCACCATTCGTCCTACCCAAAAACAGATCTTCACCAATTGAAAATTGTGCTGGATTATCAAATGGAGCAAAATCGCATGTTGCAGTTACAAACAAAGGCAATTTCTTCTGGTTCTGCCATTCAGGAATCATTTCTTTTTCAAGAATTGCCTCTTGTGCTAATCTTACATTACCACCATGACCGCTATAGTTCCATACTAGTGTACCTTGATTCAGTCCCTTTGTAATACTTGTATTTACATCAGGGTAGCGACTACCCCCAGTACCGCTGCTTTGCTCAAATGCATCCAAATATATTTTATTTAAATTCCAAACCTTCTGACCTTGCTCTACTATGGCAGCATGGGCTTCAGCATCTTTAAAATGCAAATCAAAATCTTCGTCATCCGCAACAAAAGTTAATTCATTTCGCCATGGGCCTAAATCAGACTGTGTTTGATAATTGATGATTTTATCGACTACCATCTTTGCCTGCAATACTGTCCGCACAGGAATTCTTCCCACTGCAACGTCAAGCAATGGTGCTGGTATATTCGTATTGATATCATCCGCATCATCTAAATAGCCAAAAAAATCATCACTGACGTAAGAGGTTAATGGATCAAGTGAAGAAATGGTTTGGTAAGATGGTATCAAATTTTTTTTGTCGCTTGACTGTTCTTTATACCTAAATGAAGTGCCGCCGAAAAGTATCAAATACTTGGGACGGTTAACCGGATTATTTCCAGCCCTGTCATAGAGCATTTTTAAAAAATTACGGATTGCTCCTGGATCAATACTTCCAGATGAAAATTCATTGTAGATGCTCATTGGATCAGTCACCAAAACACGAAGTCCATTTTTGGATGCACGAAACTGTGCCAAACGTTTAGCTTCATTCAACATGGATGGATCAGCAATAATCACCATGTCATAAAAACCCTCCCCATGTAGGTTTTGGTTAGAAACAGGGCCAACTAAGATTGGTTGTTTTGCCAACTGGGGATCAAAGGCGATATACTCCCTTAACACATTTGCATCATCCGTGAAGCGGTATTGGTTATTGATAAACTCAGATTTCAATTTACTGTAGTTCCCTCTTTCAGTCACCTCCCAAATTTTTAGGTTTGGATTTGAGGAAGACAAATTAAACAAAGCAACTTGATTGGATCCTACTACAAAAGGATCTCTGAACGAAAAAAATGAATCATTGCTTGGCTTTATTGATTTTCGAAAAACAACTTCAAACCAATTCAACCATGCTTGTCCATTTGCACTACCAGGTGTGAAGTCATACCGAACAGCCATGGCATTGGCATCAATAATACCTTCAGTAGTAAGTCGACTTACATTTGCAATTGGTTCAAGTAAAGTGCCGATCACAGCAGATGTATTATGCTGAAACAAAGCTTTCCCATTAATGCTCACAGCAAGTTTATTGGGACCATCAAAACTTCGCCCAACTACTTCGCTTGTAAATTCAAAACGACTTCCGATAATTGCTCCATCTGTTGTAACCTGGAAACTTCTTGTAGATGGATATTCGTTACCAAATGCTTCACCATACCATTCTCTACCACTATTTAAGAAATTAAAAGAATCTCGCTCGAGTCTGATGTGTTCTGAGAATTGATCGGTTGATACTGTAGGAGAAGCTGAAACTCCTTTTTCTAACAATCTGGCGCCTTGTTCTTGACCCACTTGAATGAAGAAATAGGAAACATCCGAATATGGATTTTTTAAATACTCAAATTTCTGGGTGTTTTTGTTATAGGTCCATTGATTGGAACCCGGACAATAGAATAAAAAATAATCATCCTTGTCCAATACCCCATCACCACCATCTACAACTTCAATTTGGAGAGCAGGTAAATCATCAATGGTTTGGATTTGGTTTGACTCCGGTAAAACTCCCCCTCCATGGCCAAAAAATCGAATTGAATTTGATGTAATTGACCCGCTAAACCCCGCTTGATTCAAGAAAGAACCGCTAACCTTGAAAATTCCTTGACCCACTGCAGCTATTTTAACCCACTTTCCGGCCGACAATACTGAGGAAGCTACATAGTTCTTTTGCCCCTGGACGAATGAGGAAATTATCAAAACCGCTAAAAAAAGTACCCATCTTTTCATAAAGGCCTGTTAACAAATTTAGCATTTAGTAAACATAATTCTTGGCGTAAAGCATTGATTGGATTTAATTTAACACTTACATTTGTTCTCATACCCTTAAGTGCCTAAACAATAACCAAGGCACTTTCCCGTTAAGAAAACAAGATATAAAATGTGTAAAGCATGAGAAATCTTTTGTACTTGTCATCTATCGCTCTTTTGTTCAGTGCTTGTAAAGGCGGTTTGCCTTTTTCAAAAAAGAAGTATGAAACTTCTGGTGTAACTGGATGGAACTATAACGATAAAAACATGGGTGGATTTCAAAAGTCCCCTGTGCAGGAGCAAGCAACCGGACCAGGTCTGGTATTTGTCCAAGGTGGAACTTTTACCATGGGTGCATCTGATGAAGATGTAATGGGTGACTGGAATAATGTACCAAGACGCGTAACAGTATCTTCTTTCTACATCGATAAATCTGAGGTAGCCAATATCCATTATCGCGAATATTTACATTGGATTGAAAGAACCTTTGATGATCCAATGTATGAGGCAGTAATCAATGCTGCAAAACCAGATACCCTTGTTTGGAGAAGTGAACTGTCTGCAAACGAACCATTGGTTGAAAACTATTTTAGGCATCCATCTTACAACAACTACCCGGTTGTTGGTGTAAGCTGGAGACAAGCAAACGACTTTTGTATTTGGAGAGGGAACAGAGTAAATGAACTGATACTAGTCCAGAGAGGATTGGTTAATCCTAACCAGCTAAAAACAATTCAAGGCCAAGCTGAAGAAAACTTTACTACAAAATCATATTTGTTAGGCCTCTATTCAGCACAGCCAGCAAGACAAAAGAAAGCTGCACTGGTTGACGAAAATGGCCGACCAAGAAATTACGTGAAAATTGAAGATGGCATATTATTACCAGATTATAGACTTCCAACAGAAGCAGAATGGGAATACGCTGCATTAGGATACATTAATCAAAATCCAAGTGTCAAAACAAGAGAAGGTAAACGTGGTGAAGAGTTGATCATGAACAAACAAGTTTATTCTTGGTCTACCAACATCAATGGTGTAAGAGATAATCGTTTTGGTAGCTGGCAAGGTCGATACATGGCCAACTTTAAGCGTGGTACCGGAGATTATATGGGTATTGCAGGTGGCTTGAATGATAATTCTTCTATACCAGGTCCCATCAACGCCTTTTATCCAAATGGTTTTGGATTGTTCAATATGTCGGGTAACGTAAATGAGTGGGTTGCAGATGTATACAGACCAATGACGAGCAAAGATGTAGATGACTTCAATCCTTATCGTGGTAATGTGTACAATAAACTATACAAGGATGAAAATGGAGAATACCAGAGAGATAGTTTAGGAAGAGTAAAAACCGTTGTTGTTACTAATGATGAAGCAGCTAAACGTAGAAATTATCAACGTGGCAACGTAATCAATTTTGGTGATGGTGATTCTACTTCTATGGTTAGTTATGGTTATGGAGCGACTACCTTAGTAAGCGATAAATCTCGAGTATATAAAGGTGGAAGCTGGGACGATCGTGCATATTGGTTGAGTCCGGGCACACGTCGCTTCCTTGATGAAGACCAATCATCTTCAACAATTGGATTCAGATGTGCTATGGATAGATTTGGTAGTCAGGAAGGAAATGGATTCAGAAACGGAATGCACTTTAGCGCAAGAAGACAAAATGCCAGAAAGAACTAATTACATAATTTAATAGATATCAAACCCCCTTTTTAGGGGGTTTTTTTATTAACTTACTTGTATAAATCTTGCGCATGACATTCCCCATTCTATTCGGTATTATAGCAGTAATAATTATCATGTACCGAAGACATAGAATAGCCAATAGAAAAAACAAAGAAGACCAGGTCTAATCTCCATTTAAACCTGTTCAATTTTGGCACTATATTTGCCCCATGCAACTTGAAAGAATCTACGAGCTTTATCTTCAACATCCCCAGGTTCAAACAGATACCAGACAACTTCAAAAAGGAGATCTATTTTTTGCACTCAAGGGCCCTAATTTTAATGGTAACCAATATGCTGCAGCAGCACTTGCAATGGGAGCAGCAGGTGTGGTGGTAGATGAACCAATTGGGATAGAAGGTGATAATATTTTTCAAGTTGAAGACGGACTGAAGGCTTTACAAGATCTTGCTTTACACCATAGGAAGCAATTCAAAATCCCTATTATTGCTATAACGGGTAGCAATGGCAAAACAACCACAAAAGAATTGATTCACGCAGTTTTATCTACCAGTTTTAAAACATACACAACAAAAGGTAATCTCAATAATCATATAGGTGTTCCATTGACAATACTTTCCATTCGAAATGATGCTGAAATGGTCATAATTGAAATGGGTGCCAATCACCAAAAAGAGATTGAGGCTTATTGTAAGATTGCTTTACCCACACATGGGCTGATTACCAATTGCGGAAAAGCGCATCTTGAAGGATTTGGAGGTGTTGAAGGCATTCGAAAAGGAAAAGGTGAATTATATGATCACCTTGCAACACATACTGGTACGGCTTTTATCAATAGCGACCTTGATTACTTAGCGCCAATGAGTGAGCGCATATCCAATAAGATTTTCTATGGTAACAAAAAAGGTGCTACCCCATCAAGTGTTATTGATACAGAAAAACTGCTTGGTTTAGAAGTGTCACTCAGCGGCAATAATCAACAAAAAATATTTTCACAATTAGTAGGTGCTTATAACAAAGCAAATATTGATGCTGCCATATGTATAGGGCTTCATTTTGGCGTTTCATTTGATAATATTAGAGCTGCAATTGAATCTTATTTACCAGACAATGCTAGATCGCAATTGATCAAGAGAGGAAGCAATACAATCATTCTAGATGCTTATAATGCTAACCCCACAAGTATGCAAGCTGCGATTGAGAATTTTGCCAACATAGAGGCAGAACATAAATATCTTTTCTTAGGTGGGATGATGGAATTGGGTAAAGACTCTATTGAAGAGCACCAATCAATAATTGGATTATTAACACGATTAAAACTCAACAACACCATTTTAGTTGGTGGAGATTTTGCTCATGTCAATCATCCTTTCCAATTTTTTGATCATGTTGCAGCTGCATCTGAATGGTTAAAAGAACATCTTCCTAGTAATGCTCATGTTCTAATTAAAGGATCAAGAAGTACGAAGATGGAAAGATTATTGGATGTATTGTAATGCGACTTTTATCACAATGCAATACACAAAATCCAAATAACTTTGCAAAAACAACAACATGGAATTCAAGAAAACTTATCTCTATAGCGTTATTAATAATAAATGTCCACGTTGCAGGGAAGGTGATATTTACTGTTCCTCTAATGCCTATAAGATAGGAGAATTTACCAAAATGAATGAGACTTGTCCGGTATGCGGACAACCAACGGAGATAGAAGTCGGCTTTTATTATGGCACCGGATATGTTAGTTATGCACTAACTGTTGCATTTAGTGTTGCTACCTTAATTGCCTGGTGGGTTCTAATAGGGTTCTCCTTAGATGATACCCGGTTTTTCTGGTGGATGGGCACCAATGCTGTAATGATGATTTTGATGCAACCCTTATTCATGCGTTTATCAAGAAGCATATGGCTATCTTGGTTTGTAGGATACGATCGCGATTGGCAATCACACCCACTAGAAACCCCAGAAAGGGTGTAGAGTCTCCCTCATTTTTCCGATATTTGCCATTCCTAAAACAACCAACATGGGCAAATACAAAGCTGGAGTATTATTTGGAGAAGAACTTAAATCACTTTACCAGGACGCTAAAGAAAATCAGTTCGCATTACCTGCTGTCAATACAACAGGTACAGATACCATCAATGCAACATTAGAAGCAGCCGCTGCAGTGAATTCACCTGTTATCGTTCAATTTTCAAACGGTGGCGCTCAATTCATTGCTGGTAAAGGCATGCCAAACGACAAGCTTCAAGCAAATATTTCTGGTGCAATATCTGGAGCTTTACATATTCACAATATTGCTAAATATTATGGTGTTCCTGTAGTATTACACACCGACCATGCCGCTAAAAAATGGCTCCCATGGATCAGTGCTTTGATTGACGCTGGGGAACAATTCAAAAAGGAAAAAGGACAACCTCTGTTCAGCTCTCATATGCTTGATTTGAGTGAAGAACCATTAGAAGAAAATATTGAAACTTCTGCACAATTCTTTAAAAGAATGGCACCATTAGGAATGGGCATTGAAATTGAATTGGGTGTTACAGGTGGAGAAGAAGATGGCGTTGACAATTCTGATGTTGAAAATGACAAACTCTATACACAACCTCAACACGTTGCTCATGCTTTTGAAGAATTGAGAAAGATTGGCGACTTATTTACAGTAGCTGCAGCATTTGGTAATGTACATGGCGTGTATAGTCCGGGTAACGTTCAACTCCGCCCAGAAATTTTAAAAAACTCTCAAGACTATATCCAAAAACATTTCAATACAGGTGAAAAGCCAGTATTCTTTGTATTCCATGGTGGTTCAGGTTCACCTCAACACCAAATCAGAGAAGCAATTGGATATGGTGCTATCAAAATGAATATCGATACAGACTTGCAATGGGCCTTCTGGGAAGGTGTGCTCCATAACTATAAAAAGAACGAAGCTTATTTACAAGCACAGTTAGGTAATCCTGAAGGTTCAGATAAGCCCAACAAAAAATACTACGATCCAAGGGTATGGTTAAGAAAAGGAGAAGAAACTTTTATCGCCAGATTGAAGACTGCTTTCGAAGACCTTAACTGTATAAACAGAAATGCTTAAAAAAAGGGGTGGAAGTACCACCCCTTTTTTTATAATGATACTCCCCTCTTCCAAGGAATAAAATCATCTTGGTTCAACTGGACGGCTTTAGGAACGACTTCTCCACTTGCCGCTTTGATGCAGTATTCTAATATTTCTTCTCCCATTTCTTCAATTGTTTTTTCGCCAGCTACAATTGGACCACAATCAATATCGATGATGTCTGGCATTCTTAATGCAAGTGATGTGTTGGTTGACAATTTAATAGTAGGACAAACTGGATTGCCAGTTGGTGTTCCTAATCCAGTAGTAAATAAAATCAAATTGGCTCCTGATGCAGCTTTCCCAGTAGTAGCCTCAACATCATTACCTGGCGTACACACCAAACTCAAACCCGGCTTGGTAGCTTTTTCAGTATAATCCAATACGTCAACTACAGGTGAAGAACCACCTTTTTTACAAGCACCTGCACTTTTAATAGCATCGGTTATCAAACCATCTTTAATATTTCCAGGTGAAGGGTTCATGTGAAAACCTGAACCCACCTGCACGGCCTGTGCGTTGTATTCTTCCATCAACCGGATAAATTTTTCTGCAGTAGGTTGATTCACACTTCTATCAATTAACTCCTGCTCTGCCCCACAGAGTTCAGGGAATTCAGCGAGCAATACTTTACCACCCAAGGCAACCAATAAATCAGCACAATGCCCAACTGCTGGATTGGCACTAATACCACTGAAGCCGTCACTTCCCCCACATTTCACACCAATGGTTAAATGAGATAAGGCAGCAGGACTCCTTTTCACCTTGTTAAGTTCAATCAGTCCTTTAAAAGTAGCAGCAATTGCTTGCTTCACAATCTCTTCCTCAGTTAATCCAGCTTGCTGCTCAAAACTATAAATAGGTTTATCAAATTGTGGATTGCGTTGTTTAATAGCAATAAGCAATTCATCTAGTTGCAAATGCTGACAACCTAAACTAAGAACAGTAATCCCGCCTACATTAGGATGATCAGCATAGGCAGCCAATAAGTTTTGCAACGTAGCAGCATCTTGTCTAGTTCCGCCACATCCACCTGTATGATTTAAAAATTTTATACCATCGATATTTTCAAATACGCGTGGTGTTTTTGAAGTTGTGGTAAAATCGACTTTATCGCCTAAATCCTTGCCCTCATGATAGGCTTGCAACAAAGCTTTGGTATAAGACTTGTACTTATCCGTAACCGCATATCCAAGCTCATTATAAAGTGCTTCTTTTATTACATCCAAGTTTCTATTCTCGCAGAAAACTGTTGGAATAAACAACCAATAGTTAGCTGTGCCAACACTTCCATCATTTCTATGATAACCATTGAAAGTTCTATTCTTCCATTTAGTCACATTTGGAAAAGACCACTTGTAATTGAAACTTCTGTAAACATATGGATCTGCTGCATGTTTTATATTCTGTGTGGACATTAATTCACCACGCTTTACTGCTTTTATTACTTTTCCCACAAGCACACCATACATTTTTACAGATGAGCCTTCCTGCAAATCTTCTGTATAAAATTTATGTTTAGCTGGGATCTCATTGAGTAGGGTAAAAGTTTCACCTTCTAATTCAACCTCACTTTTTGAGGCAAGATTTTTTAAAGCCACAATTACATTATCGGCTGGATGTATTTTTAAAACTGATCTTGACATATAGGAAAGTTAAAGAATTCTTGGTGTCGTTACACCATAAAAAAGTCCAAACATAGCGTTTGGACTTTGCGGAGACTGAGGGATTCGAACCCTCGATACCCCTTTCGAAGTATACACACTTTCCAGGCGTGCTCCTTCAACCACTCGGACAAGTCTCCTTTTGAAGGACTGCAAAATTAATTCTATTCACTCAGAAGGCGAAGATTTTTTTAGCGTTAGCAGTCGTTATTTCATCCACTTCCTCAATTGAAATATTTTTGAGTTCTGCTATTTTTTGTGCAACATGCACTACATAACTGCTTTCATTTCTTTTCCCTCTAAATGGCACTGGCGACAAGTATGGTGCATCTGTTTCCAATACCAAATGCTCCAATGAAGTTTCTTCAACTATTTTAGCAAGCCCCGCATTCTTATAAGTAACCACACCACCTATCCCTAGATAAAATCCAAGCTCAATAACTTTTTTTGCTTGTCGCTCATCTCCACCAAAACAGTGAAATATTCCTCTTGCTTTGCCTTTTCCATGAACTGCAATCATTTTGATACATTCATCCATTGAACTTCTTGAATGAATAACTATTGGTATGTCTTTTGCAATGGCCCACTCAATCTGGATCTGAAAGGCTAATTCCTGTTGAGACCTAAATTCAATTGAATGATAAAAATCTAGCCCAATTTCCCCAATTGCAGCAAAAGGTCTTTTCTCTAGCCAATCTTTGACTAATGCAAGTTCAGCCTGAAAACGTTCATCAACATAACAAGGATGCAAACCCATCATAGGAATACAATAATCGGGATGTTTATCCGCTAATGCTAACATCAATTCATGCGAATTGCTATCAATAGCTGGAAGGTAAACCCTTGATATGCCAGCTACCTTACTTTTCTGTAATACGTCCACTATATCCTTGTTAAACTCCTCACTATATAAATGGCTGTGGGTATCTACCATATGATTTGGGGGTAATTTTTGGCAAATAAAATAAAAAGATTAGTATCTTTCATACAGTTTTCATAGGGTACGGATTAAAAACGGGCCGAGGTTTCTACCTTAGCCCTACCTTTTGTAAAAGAAATCAACCTTCCTCGTCAATTCTTTTAAACAGAAAACCCTTTGCTGAAGCCTGTTTTAAAAGTTCTGGTAACGTATACATCACCTTCTCCTCTCCCTTTTCAGAATCGTGAAACAAGTAGATATAACCGTTGTCAATATGACTGACTACCCTGATTGCGCACTCCTCTTTGTTTAACGATTGATCGTAATCGGCAGTTAGAATCGTCCACATGATAATTTTATACCCCTCATTTTCTAAAAGATTAGCCTGTTTTCGTTTTATTCTGCCATAAGGAGGCCTAAATAATTTTGATGGGATCAAGTATGATGCCTGACGCACTTCCTCTGCATAAGCTGAAACCGAACTGTTCCATCCATTTACATGATGCTGGGTATGATTTCCTATGGAATGACCCTCTGCCAAAATTCTTTCCATGATTTCAGGATACCTTTTTACACGATCTCCTATACAGAAGAAAGTCGCTTTTGCTTGATATTCTGCTAAAAGATCTAGAACAAGAGGGGTTATTGTAGGATGTGGGCCATCATCAAAGGTTAAATAAAGAGCCTTTTCATTTGAAGGCATTTGCCAGACGAATGAAGGATAAATCCATTTTACCCAAAAGGGGATGCGAGCAGGAAATTTCATCCTTGACTTCTTTTTGACATTTCCTGATAGATTTCGTTCATGTTGGCAATAGCAGTTAAAATTGCTTTTCTACCAGTCTTCTTTTCAGCACTGGTGATATAGATAGGAGGAAGCTCTTCCCAAGTAGACAACAAAGCATCTGAGAATTGCTTGACGTTTGCGCTAACAACTTTTTGGGTCTCTTTATCTGATTTAGTAAAAACAATAGAAAATGGAATACCCCATGCACCTAATTGATTGATAAATTCAAGATCCAATTGCTGCGGTTCATGTCTTGAATCAATCAATATAAAAGTATTGACCAAGGTTTCTCTTGTACGGAGATAGCCTTCAATCATCTTTTCCCATCGTTTACGCTGACTGGCAGATACTTTTGCAAATCCATAGCCAGGTAAATCTACCAAGTACCAAAGTAAAGCAGGAGATTTTTCAGCAGATTTACTATCTACCACAAAATGATTAATGAGCTGTGTTTTCCCAGGCGTTGCAGATGTCTTTGCCAAATTCTTGATATCAGTCAGCATGTTGATCAAAGAAGATTTACCCACATTGCTCCTGCCAATAAAAGCATATTCAGGTTTGTCGGCTTTGGGACAAGAGGCTACATCTGGACTGCTGATAACATATGTTGCTTTTCGAATGATCATATACAGATTTACAATTCCTTTAAGAGCGCTTGCAGCGATTTTGTTTACTTTTGTGCTGATGGGAAACTTTGCTCACGATACAATCGTGCCAGATCAGGCTTCAAATTTACCGAAAAAAGAACAGGTAGCCTTGATGTTCGATCAAATCGCACCTAAATACGATTTCTTGAACCGCTTTTTATCAGCCGGAATAGACATCAGCTGGAGAAAGAAAGCACTCAGCCTGCTCAAAAAAAAGCATCCTGAAACCATCCTGGATGTTGCTACAGGTACAGCCGACCTAGCCATCATGGCTTCGAAGATGCTACAACCCAAGAAAATTGTAGGTATTGACATATCAGAGGGTGCTATCCTTTGGGAGACAAAAAATAGCCACACAACAACTTTCCAATATTATTGAATTACAGTCTGGAGATAGTGAATCAATTCACTTCCCTGATGAGAGTTTCGATGCTGTAACTGTTTCCTTTGGCGTACGCAATTTTCAGAACCTTGAAAAGGGAATTGGGGAAATTTTTCGCGTGCTCAAAAAAAATGGCACTATAGTTGTTCTTGAGTTTTCAAAACCGAAGCTTCCACTAGTAAAACAATTTTATACTCTCTATATGAATGTAGTTACTCCAGGAATGGGCGGACTATTTTCCAAAAACAGAAATGCATACCAATATTTAAATGATTCTGTACAAAAATTTCCAGAAGGAAAAGCCTTCGCGTCGGTATTAGAAAATGCCGGCTTCAATAAAACTAATATCAAAACCCTAAGTTTCGGCATATGTACCATTTATACCGGAGAAAAATAACTACCCTTGGTTTACTCTTATTGCTTGTAAATTGCTCTTTTGCACAAAGAGCCTTTGAACCTAATTTACCCGACCACGACGATAAACTGTACTATTTTGGTATAGTCCTAGGATACAATACTTCTCACTACAGCCTATCACATCATTCATCGTTTTTAAATCCTAATAATCCAATCAAATCTGTTGAATCTGTAAATGCTGGCAGAATTCATCTGGGTATCATGGCTAATTTACAATTGACTAAACACCTAGATTTAAGAGGATATCCCTTGAACCTCATTTTCAGTGAAAAGAAATTTCTATATACTGTTGATCCAGCTTCTAATCTTAACCCAGGAACTGATCCCCAAAAAGTAGAATCAATTGTGATGAGCTTCCCCTTGCAACTGAGGTTAAAAAGTGATAGGATAAAAAATTTCAGGGTCTATACCCTAGCTGGTGTGAAATATGATTTTGATTTAGCCAGTAACTCAGCTGCAAGAAATACCGAGAACATGCTCAAAGTTAAAAAATCTGATTATGGTATTGAAGGGGGGATTGGATTTCAGTTTTTCTTCCCCTACTTTATACTTTCTCCGGAAGTCAAGTTTAGTTATGGTCTATCCAATGTTCATGCAAGGGATGAAGAGTTAATCTATTCAAGTGTGATTGATAAAATGAACAGCAGAATGATTATGTTTTCACTTCACTTTGAAGGAGGTGGATTGGGAGGAAGAAGACGCTAATAATCATATACCCTTCTCTGCATATTTAGCCTTATACCAAGAGTTCCAAAATAATTAATTGCCTCTGCTCCGGATTTTCTTGCAGTAAAATTTGCCTCCAAAAATAAATTTTCCATGGGTTCAAATGCAAGCCAGTAGTTCAAATTATAACTATTTTTAGCCTGTGGCGTGAAGAAGAAAAAACCTTCCTGAGTTGGCCTTGTGTCACTGTCCCTGAAAATATTAGTGCCGTAATTAACACCATTCACATCCACCCCTTTTCGCCAGTAAATACTTGTTAACTGCATATACCATTTAGGTGCAGGTTGATATTTGGCAATTGCGATGTATTCTTTAACATTGGAATGCAAAGGATGGGCCAATGGTTGGTTATAATGGGTATAGTTAGCAACCGTATCAAAATGAGAATAAGTAAATGGTCTGATCCAATTGGTCTCCAATTGCACATCCAAGTTGTCAACACCAAAAGCATCAATATATTTCATCCCAGCTTGAAAGGCCCATTTGTTGGCCCACCATCCCTTTCTTTCTTTAATAAATTTGGTATAAAATTCATCAAGCATTACTTGTCCGTATACCTGTACACGCTTTGCAAGATTGGCTTTAACATCAAAGCCAATGAAAGAGTTATCCGGACTACCTACATTCAACTCAGCTGCACGAAGAAAAATAATAGGATTCAAATAGTTAAACTCAAATCGATTTTGACGTCCGTATACCACTCCTTCAAATAACCCCATTGTAAGCCACTTTGTGGCATTAATACTCAAATAATGCAGAGTTGCATACTTTTTCCAAAGCAAAGTATCCTCTCCTAATCCCCTTCTGGTATATTGAGGCTGAAGCTCCATCACCCTACTTGAATAATTAAATTTCCATGCCCTCAAATTTAAATTGAGGTAGGCATGACTAGCTGATTGGTCGGCCATAAACAGACTTCTATAACCGTTACCAATAAATATTTTATCATGCCCTAGTTGCACGTCGAGGTATTTGGAGGGCTTTATAAACAGAGAGCCACGTGCATCCCAAGAATCATATCCTGTCTCTTTGTAACGCTTATACAATCCTGCACCAGGAACAGCACGATATTGATCAAATTCTTTTTTTGCAAATACTGGTGGTCGCTCCAGGTTCTCCGTCACATACAACTGAAATCCTATTCTATTGCCAATTTGTGATCTTACTGCCATTCCTCTTGAGTTCAAATAATGGGTCTGCTTAGATTGATTGTCGCGCATACCCTGCAATTGCAAAACAGGGTTAACAGAAAGAAAAAAATCATCTTGGTTGACCAATATAAAATTGGCTGGGTCTTTGTAAAAAGATTTCAATAAAGGATGTTTAGCAGGTATAGCTGACTTACCGCGGCTGGTCCATTCCAGGTGATTCAATTTAGCACGGCTTATATTATAAATATCGATTGAGCTTAAGTTCAACCGATCTGCGTTAAGTGTTGCTTTTTCCAGTGAGGAAGCCCACCACTGACGATTATAGGGCTTAAATGCGGAAAAATTCAAATTACTGTCGGTTTGCATTTTTATTTCCAATCGATCCAACAGAATGTAATCCTTTGAGCCCTGCTGAAACAAAGTAGACTGACCATTTGTTAAATGAGGAGAAATAAAAAGAGCAAAGAGCAAAAAGGATTTTATAATTTGCAGTTTAGTAAATACAATACGATTATGAAGAGATATTTGATTAAAAACACCAGTATAGTCAACGAAGGAAAAATTCATAGTGGCGATGTGTTAATCGAGGATAAAAAGATTTCTAAAATTAGTCAAGTTATTGATAATACGTATAACGCCATTGAAATAAACGGAGAAGGTAAATACCTGTTACCTGGTGTAATAGATGACCAAGTTCATTTCAGAGAACCTGGTTTAACCCACAAAGCAAATATTCATACTGAATCAATTGCAGCAGTAACTGGTGGCACTACAAGTTTCATGGAAATGCCCAATACCAAACCTGCAGCCCTTACTCAGGAATTACTGGAAGAAAAGTACCAAATCGCAGCTAATAGCTCTCCGGCTAATTATTCTTTCTTTATGGGGACTTCTAATGATAATACAGAGGAGGTCCTCAAAACAAATAATAAAAAAAGTGATGTCTGTGGTGTCAAGATATTCATGGGATCTTCAACAGGTAATATGCTGGTGGATAACCACTTAACACTTGATAGAGTTTTCCGTGATAGCGAATTACTTATTGCCACACATTGTGAAGATGAAAGAATTATCAAAGCTAATCTTGCATCTTTTGAACAATCAGGTAAGCCAATCATACCATCAGATCATCCCATTATCAGAAATGTGGAAGCATGCTTTGAATCTTCATTAATGGCAGTACAATTAGCAAAGAGGAACAATACTAGATTACATATCCTGCATATATCTACAGCCAAGGAATTACAACTCTTCACCAATCTCATTCCACTTGAGGAAAAGAGAATTACCTCTGAAGTCTGCATTCACCATTTACATTTTACTGCCGATGACTACGCATTATTAGGGAATAAAATAAAATGCAACCCTGCAATCAAATCAAAAGAAAACAAATCTGCCCTTTGGGAAGCATTATTAGATGATAGACTTGACATCATCGCAACCGACCATGCACCTCATACTATTGAAGAAAAATCGGGCGACTACCATCATTCTTATGCAGGTTTACCATTGGTGCAACACAGTCTTCTGCTTATGTTGCACTACTTCAAAGAAGGAAAAATTTCCATAGAAAAAATAGTTGAAAAAATGAGTCATGCGCCAGCAAAATGTTTTCAAATTGCTGAACGTGGTTTTATTCGAGAAGGTTATTACGCTGATGTAGTATTAGTCGACCTTAACAAAAAGACTACGGTAACCAAAGAAAATATCCTGTATAAATGTGGATGGAGTCCGTTTGAAGGATTTGAATTCCCCGCCACCATTGAAAAAACATTTGTAAACGGTTATCCTGTTTATGAAAACGGCAAGGTTGATACATCGTATAGAGGCATGCGACTTAAGTTCAATCGAGATTAACATGAGAGTAGATAAAACTACTTTATATGATCTTGCAGTTTTTCACAAAGAAGATGATTACTCCCTATTTGCAAAGATAGATTATACAAGAACATCAGAAGGAAAATCCGCTTTATACCAGCTATTTTCTTCTCCTTTTGATAATCTGAAAGATATTCATGAAACACAAGCAATTCTGAGCTTATATGAAAATAAAATTCATGAATGGCCAACAAGAATAACCAATGGCACACTTCTCATTATTGAAAAGTTTCTAGATGAGAACCCTGATACTATTCCAAAACATCCTGATTTTATCAGAGCGCTATTATACAAGCTGCTTCACCCAGCAGATTATGCCATGATACATTTTTCAATGAACCAGATGTTTGAATTTATCAAGGGCTTCGAATCAATCATTTTGTTTTTCAACAATCAGAGTATACCACCAAAACTTGCTATGCTTCTTCAAGATGCTGAACGCATTATTAAAAATCGAAGATTGACCGAGTTTAACTCTCATAATAACTTCTCCTCCTTAACTAGGGCTTCAATACTTTCGTTTGGTAGCCTTTTTCATGTAGATATGATTGCTGATGTAAGAAAGTTAATCACTATATATGGTCAATTAGATGCCTGGTATGCAATGGCATTTGCTAACCATTCGCTAAAGCTTTTATCTCCTGACTTCATAGATCAATATGCGCCTGTAATCAATGCCAAAGGGCTAAAACACATCATGTTGGCTGAACCTGTAGCTTATGATTTAACCATGGACAAAAACGCCAATTTTATTTTTCTAACTGGTGCCAATATGGCCGGTAAGAGTACCCTGATAAAAGCAATTGGATTATCTGTGTACTTGGCCCATTTAGGAATGGGAGTACCAGCATTTCAGATGCAACTGACTTTATTTGACGGCATATTAACTAACATCAATGTTGAGGACAATTTAGTGAAAGGTGAAAGTTACTTTTTCAATGAAGTTAAACGTATCAGAGAGACAATAATAAAGATTACAAATGGAAAAAGGTGGTTAGTATTAATTGATGAAATATTCAAAGGAACCAATATACAAGACGCCATGAAGTGCTCCACAGCTGTAATTAAAGGTTTAATCAAAATGCAAAATGGTTTATTCATCTTATCCACTCACCTCTATGAAATTGGGGAAGAGTTAAAAACACTTCCGTCCATAAGTTTTAAATATTTTGAAACCCAACTCATCAACAACGAGTTATTTTTTAGTTACCAACTCAAAGATGGTATTAGCCAGGATAGAATGGGATACTTGATTCTACAAAAAGAAGGAGTAACGAAATTATTAGACGATATAGGTAATAACACTACTGCTGTTTAAACACCAAGAATTTTCGAGCATTTTCCATTTTACAGCGTTGCAATTCACTTTTCAACCATAAGCTGTCAAACTACCTTCACAATATGTTTGTGAAAATCTATGGTAGTGCAGTTTACGGTGTAGAAGCCATTACAATAACAATTGAGGTCAACTGGACAGCTCAAGGAAAAGAATATTGTATTGTAGGTCTACCCGATTCTGCCATCAAGGAGAGCATGCAAAGAATTGAGAGTTCAATCAAGACCAACAAATTTGAAATGCCAAGGACTAGAATTGTTGTCAATCTTGCACCAGCAGATATCAGAAAGGGTGGAACGGCATTTGATCTCCCAATTGCTATTGGTATTCTCGCAGCCTCAGAACAAATTATTTTATCAGATAAATTCGATGGCTTTATCATGATGGGAGAACTGAGCCTTGATGGTGAATTACGCCCAATTAAAGGCGCCTTACCCATAGCAGTTCAAGCCAGGAAAGAGGGCTTCAAAGGGATTATTCTACCAGAAGCCAATGCGAAAGAAGCAGCATTGGTGAATGGAATTCAGGTATATGGGATGCTATCCATCAATGAAGTGATTGAGTTCATGAATTCAGAAGGGGAAAAAACATTACCTGTAAGTATCAATATTCAAAAAGAATTTCATGAAGCTCAAGTAGCGTTTGATCATGATTTTGCAGAAGTAAAGGGACAAGAAAATATTAAACGTGCATTGGAAATCGCGGCAGCGGGCGGACATAATGTAATTCTCATCGGTCCGCCCGGTGCCGGGAAAACCATGCTTGCAAAGCGATTACCTTCTATACTTCCACCACTCTCTTTAGATGAAGCCCTTGAAAGTACAAAAATCCATAGTGTTGCTGGCAAACTACCAGAACACTCAACTTTAATTACCAAAAGACCTTTTAGAAATCCTCATCATACTATTAGTGATGTAGCTTTAGTTGGAGGAGGCTCTACTCCTCAACCCGGTGAGATTTCATTGTCCCACAATGGTGTACTTTTTCTAGATGAACTACCAGAGTTCAAAAGAACTGTACTCGAAGTGATGCGTCAGCCTATGGAAGAACGAAAAGTAACCATTTCAAGAGCCAAAATTGCAATTGATTTTCCTGCTTCATTCATGTTAGTAGCATCAATGAATCCCTGCCCTTGTGGCTTTTACAATCATCCTGAAAAACACTGTAGTTGTCAGCCTGGTATTGTAGGCAAATACCTGAACAGGATATCAGGTCCATTATTAGATAGAATTGATTTGCATGTAGAGGTAACACCTGTTGCATTTAATGAATTAGCCTCTCAACAAACAGGTGAACATTCAAGCTGTATAAGAGAAAGAGTGATTCAAGCAAGAAATATCCAAGCAGAAAGATTCAAGAATAAAAATGGAATATATGCGAATGCGCAAATGAGCACTGCTGATGTAAAGAAAATTTGTACACTAAATGAAGCTAGTCAGCAACTCTTAAAACAAGCTATGCAAAGATTAAATCTATCGGCAAGAGCATATGATAGAATCATAAAGGTATCCAGGACAATTGCAGATTTAGATAGCAGTGAAACAATAAAAACAGAACATATAGCAGAGGCCATTCAATACAGGAACCTCGACAGAGAAGGTTGGGGTGGCTAGGATTCAGTATCTTGATTTGTCGGGGTTTCCTCTTTTTTGACTTCGGGCTCAGGAAAAAATTTATTTTGAAAAACAATTAATGCAAATACTCCTCCAGAAATAGCAACATCCGCTATGTTGAACACAGGTCTAAAGAATTCAAAACTTTCTCCTCCCCAAATTGGCAACCAATCTGGAAATCTACCATTTTCAATAATGGGGAAATAGAGCATATCTACTACCCTGCCATGTAAAAAACCTTCATACCCTACCTTAAATCCTTCTTGCCAAAAACCCTTAGCCAGATTTTGAGCATACACATCGCTAAACTCAAAAATCATCCCATAAAAAAGACTATCAATCAAATTACCAATAGCTCCTGCATAGATAAAAGAGACGCAAATAATATAGCCTTTATGGTAGTGCTTTTTGATGATTGACAAAAGATAGAAGGTTCCTACGATAACAGCAACGAATCTAAAAGACGTAAGCGCAATTTTACCCCAGGTACCCCCCAGCTTCCAACCGTATGCCATTCCTTCATTCTCAACAAAATGTAAACGGAACCAAGGTAAAGATTCAAATAAAACTGTTTCTTGCCCCATATAATAATGGGTCTTGATATAAATCTTCAGCACCTGATCTACCAACAAAATTAAAAATACAAGTAAAAAAACCTCTGTCTTCTTCACAATCTAGATTTTTGCAAATATACTGATAACCCAAGTAGTTCAATAATCTATTGCTTATCCCAAATAAATACGGGGCACACGCTGTGTAATACCTGTCATGATTTCATATGGTATGGTACCAGCTTCTTTTGCCAATTGCACAATTGATTTACCTGGACCAAATACTAGCACCTCATCATTCAATGAAATTTCTGGACAATCAGTAATATCCAACATCGTCATATCCATACATACACTACCAACAGTAGATAGCAAATGACCATTTATCATCACAGTACCCTTCCCATTCCCTAATGCACGGGGATATCCATCAGCATAACCAATTCTGATAGTAGCAATAAGCGAATCACGATTTAATATTGCTTTTCCACCATAACCAACAGTCTCACCTTGCTTAACTTTTCTAATTTGAGCTATTGTAGTTTTCAAAGCGACTGCCTCATTCAAAACAGCAACATCATTACCCGGATCAATACCATATAAACCTATTCCCAATCTAACCATATCCAGCTGTGCAGTTGGATGCCTTCTAATTGCTGATGTATTTGCAGCATGAAGAATAAAATCATATCCTAATTGATGCTGCAAGGAAGTACACACCCTGTTGAATAATTCCAGTTGTTTTTCTGTAAGCTCATCCTGACTAGGATTTTCAGATGCAACAAAATGAGTGAAAACAGATTTTACGTGCATCAACTGGCGAATGGAAGGCTGATCAAAAAATTTGTGAAGTTCAGTTTCTTCAAAACCCAATCGGTGCATACCTGTATCTAATTTCACATGGACAGGATAATGACTAATACCCTCATTTGATAAATAGTGGGCAAATGCATTTGAAATTGCAGTTGAATACAACTCTGGTTCTAAATTATGGGCAACAAGGGAAGAGAAAGATTCTTCTTCAGTATTCATAATCATGATCGGCAGTCTGATACCTGCGCGGCGCAACTCCACTCCTTCATCTGCATATGCAACAGCAATATAGTCGACATGACTATACTGCAATAAATTGGCAATCTCAAAACTTCCTGCTCCATAAGAAAAAGCCTTAACCATCACCATTAATTTGGTAGACGGCTTCAAAGATGATTTAAAGTAGTGCAAATTTTGAGCAATAGCAGATAAATCCACTTCCAACCTTGTCCTGTGTTTTTTATTTTCTAGCAAATCTCCAATTCTCTCAAATTGAAAATGCCTTGCACCTTTTATTAAAATCAATTCATCCCTAAAAGATGAAACATGTATGCTTCTAATCAACTCATCCGTATCTCTAAAGAAATAACAATCAATATTGTTTTTTACAAAAGATTTCTCAAATTGCTGAATTATAGATCCAACTCCATAGAGTTTTTTAACATTCTTTGATTGCAAGTAAGAAGATAAATGTGCATAAACCTTATCAGCATCTTTATTAATACCAGATACATCAGACAAAATAACTGTTCTTCCCCAAGATGGATTTTGGAGTCCCATAAAATCTAAAGCACTCAATAATCCGCTTAGGTCGGCATTGTAGCTATCATTTATAATTCTTGAACCCAACTGTCCATCCACCATTTCCAGACGCATTGATAAAGGAGGTAGATCTTGCATAAACTGAATAACATCCTCTACAACACCCAAATAGCTTGCCATAGTAAAACAATGCATAGCATTTTCTATTGCAACATCATCAATGAATGGTATCACAAAAGAAAGCTCCTTTTGTCCAATACGAACATACAATGAAGTACTTCTATGCTGATGTTCAATTTTATACAAGTATACGTTTGCGGAGCTTGTTGTACGAGACCAAGTATAAATATTCTTTAAAGTCTTATTTTTCAAAGCATCTCCAACTTGAGTATCTATCAAAGTCTCGTCTTTGCAATACACCAAAACATCCAACCCTACAAAGAGAGATAGCTTCTCCTTCAATTTATCAGCAATCGACAAAAAACCATCACTATGTGCTTCGCCTATGTTGGTAATCAATCCTATATTAGGTTGAAGAATTTGATGCAAGGCTAACATTTCACCTTGTCTTGAAATTCCAGCTTCAAAAATGGCCAAATCATTTTCACTACTCATTCCCCATACACTTAGTGGAACCCCCAGTTGTGAGTTGAAGCTTCTGGGACTCCTTACAATACTAAACTTATTATGCAGCAGGTGATTAAGCCATTCTTTTACGATTGTCTTTCCATTGCTACCTGTTATTGCAATAATAGGATAATGAAATTGACTGCGATGATATGTAGCTATTTGCTGAAGTGCTTTAATTACATCAGGCACTTCAAAAAAAGTAGCACCAGGAAATCGATCTAGCTCCGGTAAAGAAGTAACTACAAAATTTCTAACTCCGGACTGGTATAACTCTTGTATAAATGCATGTCCATCACCAGTTGAAGATTTGATGGCAAAGAATAAGGTAGCTGATGGAAAAACTAATTTCCTGCTATCAATTAGCAAGTAGCTAATAGAGCTGTTAGTCAAAGCACCTTTTTGCTTAATACCTAAGATTTTGGCAATATGATCAGGTGTATAAACTGCCATTTTATAATTCTTGCTGATGTGGCTTTGCTCTTGGATATCTAATTGAATAACCAACAGAACCTGCCAGACATGCTACAATTACTCCAAGTGAAATAAAAATATTGATGTGTATTCCAAAATATTCAATGAGCATTTTAATACCAATGAAAATAAGTACAATAGCAATACCCTGCTGTAGATAGTCGAACTTATCTACTGCGCCTTTCAATAAAAAGAAAAGTGATCGCAAACCAAGGACAGCAAAAATATTTGAGGAGTAAATCACAAGTATATCATCTGAACTAAATGCAGCTTCTGCTTTTTCCCTAACAAGTGAAACTACCGTTGGTATGGAATCTAATGCAAAAGCCACATCTACTGCTGCTAGCATCAGCACAACAACTGACAGTGTTGTAAAATAGACCTTCCCGTGAAGATTGACGAAATAGCGGCCATTGGGCTCAATTAAAGTCACTCTAAATAACTTATTGATCACTTTGTAAATTTTTGTCTCGCCCGGATCAAATTCAGCCTCATCTTTTTTGAAGAACAATTGATACCCTGTATACAACAAAAAGATTCCAAAAACGTACAAAATCCAATGGAACCTATTAATTAATTCAATACCCAATGCAATAAAAATGATTCTAAAAACTATGGCCAATAAAATACCAATAAGTAAAGCCCTTCCTGCATCATTTTCATTTACCTTGAAATAGGTAAAGATCAAAATAAACACAAAGATGTTGTCAATGCTAAGCGACCACTCCATTAAATAGGCTGTAAAATATTTGGTGGCAACTATAGGCGTTTTTTCAAACCACAAAAAAATACAAAAGACCACAGACAACCCAACCCAAAACAAGGTTTGGTAAAGCGCCTTTCTCATACTAATTACTGTATTTTTCTTGCTCATCAATCCAAGGTCAAGAACCAATGCAATAATTAGTACCAATCCAAATGTGAGGTAAGTAACTTGATCTACGGTCATGCTTCACTAAATATTTGCGCAAAGATAATCAATAGTTCCCCGCCTACCCTCAATGGATTAAGCATATTTCTTACTTCTATAAAAAGAATTGATGAAGTAAAAGCAGGCTAATAAACAAATGGGCAACAATAAATTGATGGCTTGCCAAAAAAACTTCTCATTTTCAATTTTTTCCTTATCAATTAATCGTAGTCGAAATATTTTTGATCGAGCTTCAATAATATCTTCACCACCAGTCAAGTAAAATAAAACATTACTTATGAAATCTCTGTTAGCAAAAGGCTGCCGGGTATAACTGTTCATACCCATAGCCAAGGGCCCTTCTTGTTCATTTACTGGATTCAGCAGTAGGTCACCATCTGAAATCACTACCATACTGTTTGAGTCTATTGAAGATGATAAAAAAGATGAACCAACAGCAGTCAGCTCATCCAATTCCACTTTGGAAAGCCTATTGCTAAACGCAGAACTAAATTTTCCTTCAAGCAAGACAGCAATAGACAACTGTTTCTTATTGAATAATTGCAAATCTTGTTCTGTCTTCACACTTCTCCATTCAACCAAAGCTGGAGTTTGTAAAACTCTTGCATAGTCTGAGGTGGATAGTAAAACTTCTTTCCTTATCCCTGGTGTTGCAATTGTGTCTAACGATTGAGGAAATGACGAACTGATGAAATCTAAGTTTTTGGCAATGGGATTACCTGTAGTATTCCTTAACAAAGGAGCATATGGCCATGGCAATAATTCTATTTGAGGCTGATTGCCTAGTGATCCAACAACCGATGGCACTTTATCACTCTCTAAATCTTGAACCAAATCTCTGTTGATGCGAACTCCATACTTGAATAATTGTTCATCCAAATCTAGTCCCTGGTCATATGCTACAAACGATCCATTGCTACGCTGCAAACTATCCATACTTGCATAAAGTTGATCAATTGCCCAAATCACTTTACCACCCTTCATTACATACTGATCTATTTTTAATCGCTGTGCTCTTGAAAATGGCTGGGTTGGCTTAGCAATGAGTATTGCTTTAAATTCAGTAGGTATAAAAGCAACTGAATCAATAGGAAGTATTTTGAAATAATAATCCTTCCTTAAAACATTTTCAACCAGATCATATACACTGTAATCAAGAGGTTGGCCATTACCTGTAAGGTATCCTACTACCGGGACTGAATCACGTTGCAATAACATGATTGCCCTTGCAATTTTGAACTCCATCAATGCTTCTGCATTGTTCAGGGATGCCAGTCCATTCAAATTGCTTTGCCCTTCTAGAAAATCAATGCCAATTTGCCCCTTTTTACCAGTTAACATTGCACCTGGAAATACCAAGGTTTCTTCGGTTTTTTCTCCATCTTTCTGTTGCGCCTTAACATTGGTAGGATTGATACCCATCATTTGTAATGAATCGAACAATATTGCTTTTGCAGTATCATTTAGTCCGGCTCCTGGACGTTCAAACTCAACAATAAAATTACCCTTGCTCATCGATTTGAAAGCATTGGCCATGTCTTCTGCACGATCTGCTAATTTTTTAAATCCAGCAGGAAGATTACCATCTAGATATACCGTCAATTTAACCGGCTCATCAATTGAATTAATGAGTGTTTCTGTTGTTGTAGAAACCGTATATCTTTTTTCAGCTGTAAGATCTATACCCGTATGAAAAAAATCTGCAAGTATATTAAGCAACACCAAAGCCAATACCCACCCCAACCAATGAAATGATTTTATTTTATTCATGGCCTTTGGTTTTTGATCCTAAATGAGGTGAACTGAAGGAATAAAACAATTACACTCAAAAAATAAATAAGATCTCGGGTATCTACATAGCCTTTGCTGATATTTTGATAATGTTGTTCTATTCCTAAAAGTGATAAATAATAGCCCGCACCAAATGAAATAAAATCAAGCGACGCCAGAGATGTAAAGACTGTAAAAATCAAATAGCAAATCAAAGCACTTAGCATAAATGCAGTGATAGCATTTTTTTGAAGACTACTGGTATAGATGCCAATGGCTGCATAAACAGCACACAACAAAAACAAGCCAATGTATGAGCCAATAATTCCTCCAGTATCAATTCCATCGGTTGAAAGTTGAGACAAAGAGAAAGCATATACCAAGGTTAACAACAAAGCAATCAATACTACAAAAAGACTTGCGCAAAATTTACCCCATACAAGTTGATTGATCTTCAGTGGTGTGGTTCTTAGGACTTCAAAAGTACCGCTCTTGTATTCATCACTAAAACTTTTCATGGTGATACCTGGAATAAGAATCAACATGATATAAGGAGCGCTGGAAAAAAAAGAATCCATGCTCGCATATCCAAGATCTAAAATTCCAGATTCTGGAAGGACAAACAAAACAAGTCCGGTTATTAATAGAAAGACCGCTATGGTCATATAACCGAGCAACCCACTAAAATATTGTCGTACTTCCTTTCTAACAACAGCAATCATAATAGCATGATTAAAAGGTGCCGTGAAAATAACTTAAAATTCACGATGGAAAAACCTTTTCAACCAAAAGCAGTGTTAATAAGTTGCATTCATGTGGGGAATGAAATTGACGCGCTTGCATTTAGTCTCGTTTTTTTTAGCACATCTTCTTTTTCAGCATACCATATATGCACAAAAAAGATGGGATGGTGAAGGAGCAGACAGTCTTTGGAGTAATTCGCTCAATTGGCACCCGAATGGAATTCCAACAAACGGAGATACTGTTATCCTAGACAACCAATGGGTTCACTCCAATTACCAAGTATATTTACCAGATAGCTTGATTACTTCATATGCTTACTCGATAAGGATTCAGCCATCTGTTTATCAGATTAGCCTTATTATCCCGTCAAAAAATACTGCTGCTCCAGCTTTGTCACTCAGCTCATTGGATACTGCCATTTGCATTGACAATGGTGGTGTTTTACTCAATAACTCTGGCGCAACAGCAGGAAATTCAATTGCTATTGCAGGCAAACTTAAAATTCTAAATGGTGGCAGATACCAACACCAAACCCTAAGAGGAAATGCATTATTGATTGCTAATTTGGCAACAGGTACTGAAACTGAAAAAGGTATTTTTGAATTCAACGTTCCAGGTAATAGTGCTTATACCATTTCTGCATCTGGTAGAACCTTTGGTTCATTGGTACTAACCGGACAAAATTCAACTAGAAAAACCTATACAGCGAGTGGCATCAATAGATTAAATATTGAAGGTGATTTCACCATTAATGAACAAGCAGGATTCAGTTCAAGTCTAACCAATACTGTTTCAATTGGAGGAAATCTAATTGTCAAAGGCAGGCTTTTAATGAACCCTGCTTCAGGTGACACAATTGGAAGATGCTTAGAGTCGACAGGAACCAATGAGCTCATATCTATAACTGGCTTGTTTAACCAAGGTATCCATTTCCGCAAATGGCTAATCAATGGCAGTTATACCATTGCTAACTCAACTATTACCATTGAACAACCTAATGCAATCTTACATATTCAAACAGGATCAAATATCAATATGGGTAGTTCCATTATAAAAGGAATTGGAAAGGTGATAATCGATAGCAATACAAATATTGCTACTACTGCTCCAACAATAATTGGCGCTGATAGCATGAGTAATTTTCAAACAGTTCAACTTGAGATCCATCATGATATAGGATTTACTTGTAATGGGAATAATATCCAATCGACAGGAGAAAGGTTTCCCTTAATCATCAGTAAACTTCACTTAGATAAAACAAATGAAATACTCATCCTTACAAAGTCATTGCAGATAATCGATAGCTTATTGCTTAAGAAGGGAATCATTAAGCTAGCCAAAGATGCTGCTCTAACAATACTCAACTATACCAACCTGGGAAACGACAGCAGTTTCGTTACCAGCAGCTTAATACAAAAAAATAAAAAGCTTGAAATGCAATTCCCAATTGGTATAGATAGCTTTTATACACCAATAAGTATTATTCGAAATACTGATTCAATAACTACCTATGCAATAACTTCAAGCATATTTTCCTCAGTAGATAAATTTCAAACTACCCTCCCCCCTGTTGAGAAAATCACGAATAAAACATTTTGGACAATTTCAAAACATGACACAAGCAAAGAGCATATTGAAGTGCATATACCAATACTAAAAAACCAAGCTGACAAATTAAGCTGCATAGCCGTATTTGATACCATAAATAATAAATGGAAACTTTCTCCAGGATTTATCGCCACTTCAAATAGCAATTATTTATCCATAAACCTTATAGAATTAGCAACTGGACTATTTACAATTGGCAAACTTCAGCAACAAGCACTTCCTTTGAATAATATTCTTCTGAAAAAACTAAGTGTTAGTAATCAGATTTTACTACACTGGACAGTTAATGATGATGGAAATGCAGAATATTATCTGATAGAGCAGAGCAAAGATGCAAGGCACTTTGAGCAAAAAGACAGTGTGCCATCCTTAAAAAATAAAGGTGTATTCAGTTATGTAAAACAGCTAAAAAGTGAAAATAAGTCGAACAGCTTTTATAGAATCATCGGAGTTGATATAGACGGAAATAAATATTTATCCAATATAGTTCATGATCAAAACGCAATAAGAACAAGCCAGATGTATCCCAATCCAAGTAATAATCACCTACAAATTAGAACCAATGAAAAAATACTAGGAATAAAAATTATACATCCTGATGGTAAAAACTCTTCCGTTCAATATAAACATGAAGGAAACAAATATATTATTTCAACAAGCCATCTTAGTGCTGGAAACTATTTTCTTTTGAAAACAACAGTAAATGGAATAGAAACTATCCCATTCATAAAACAGTAATTAGATAGAGAAGCTTTCACCACATGCGCAGGTCCTACTGGCATTAGGATTCATAAAATGAAATCCCTTGCCATCTAGTCCGTCTGAATAATCAAGTGTGGTATTGAACAAGTAAAGTATACTTTTTCTATCGGTTACCAACTTTACACCTTTATCTTCAAAAAGCTGATCACCTTGTTTGATATCATTATCAAAATCCATTTTGTAGGTCAGTCCCGAACAACCTCCACTAACCACACTCACCCTAACAAAATAATCACTTCCTCTACCCTCTTCTGAAAGTAATTGCTCAACACGCGCCTTCGCTTTTTCGCTAATGTAGATGCCAGTCATTAAAGTTGCGGTTTCCATACTACTCAATTTCAACCACAAAGTTAAGCATTCTTGGAAATTCAATAGTTTTATGACATTTTGATGGTTTCAGGAAATCCATAGTACATTTATACAACATAAATTACCATGCATAAGATTGAACATATAGCAATTGCTGTAAAATCGTTACAACAGTCTATCCCCCTTTATGAAAAATTGCTTGGAACCCCTTGCTACAAGCAAGAGGAAATAGCTTCAGAGCACGTCAATACTGCTTTTTTTAAAACAGGTGAAAGCAAAATAGAATTATTAGAAAGCAGTGACGAAAATGGTGTAATTAGCCGTTTTATTGCTAAAAAGGGGGAAGGAATTCACCATATAGCCTTTGCAGTGGAGAATATACATGATGAAATTATTCGCTTAAAAAAAGAAGGATTTGAGTTTATAAGTGAAACACCAAAATTAGGAGCAGATCAAAAACTCATTTGCTTTTTACACCCCAAAAATACCAATGGTGTTTTGATAGAACTTTGCCAGGATGCTCATTAAAATAGATTAGGCAAGGTTTAGTTTTTCTACAGCTTGTTGAGCAGCAATTTGACCAGCATCCTTTTTATTGAAAGCCTTGCCTTCTGCAATCACTTCGCCATCCACTATGGCACCAACGGTAAATAACCTGCGGCCATTTTCCATTTTTTCTTCAAGTGTTTCAAACTCTAATAACTTTCCTGTACGATTAGCCCAACTGAATAACTTATTTTTTTGGTTGATTTCAATATTCTCTAAATCTTCCAAATACAAATGAGGCAGAATAATTTTTTTCAATACCCATTGTTGTGTTTTAGCATAGCCCTTATCAATGTAGATAGCGCCTACCAAGGCCTCCAGCGCATTTCCAAAAATTTGACTTGCTCGCAGCGAGTTATCATTTTTATTAAAAGAGGTTATTTTTTTAAGTCCCATTTTCAAAGCAATATCATTCAGGGTTTGACGGTTTACCATTTTGCTTCGCATTTCTGTAAGGAACCCCTCTCCTTTGAATGGATATTTCATAAAAAGATAGTCGGCAATTATACCTCCTAAGATAGCATCACCCAAATATTCCAATCGTTCATTGTTTTCAGTGGCTCTTTCTTTAACCGAACGATGAGATAAAGCAGCAACATACAAACTAATGGTACCAGGTGCAAAACCAAGTACATTGCAAAGTTGCTGTAGAAAAACTTTTTTCTTGCCGCTACTAAATAAATATGTTAGCCGATAAAACACGGTTAAAACAAATAGGCTTTAAATGTACAGACATGCTGCACTTAGACCTAAATTAAAGATACTTCTTTACAATGAGAGATGCATTATGACCACCAAAGCCAAATGTATTGCTTAGTGCCGCCCTTACCTCGCGTTTTTTAGGCTTCCAGAAAGTGAAATCTAGTTTTGAATCTAATTCATCATCATCAACAAAGTGATTGATGGTTGGTGGAACAATATCATGCAAAACTGCACCTATACAAGCAATTGCTTCTATAACCCCAGCAGAACCCAATAAGTGCCCTGTCATCGATTTAGTAGAGCTAATATTCAAATTATATGCATGCTCGCCAAAAACGCCCAAAATAGCCTTTGTTTCGGCGATATCACCCAGAGGAGTTGAAGTTCCATGCACATTGATATAATCAATATCAGAAGGTTGCATGTCGGCTTCTAACAAAGACGCTTTCATCACATTTAATGCACCTAATCCTTCGGGATGTGGGGCAGTGATGTGATAAGCATCTGCGGTAGCGCCACCTCCAGCAATTTCAGCATAAATGGTAGCCCCTCTTTTTTTGGCATGCTCAAGTTCCTCTAAAATTAAAGCACCACTTCCCTCACCCATAACAAATCCATCCCTTTCTTTATCAAAAGGTCTTGACGCTGTTTTAGGATCATCATTGCGTTCGCTCAATGCCTTCATTGCGTTGAAACCAGCAACACCTGCATCACAAACTACAGCCTCACTTCCACCTGCAACCATTACATCTGCCTTTCCAAGTTTGATATAATGATAGGCTTCAATTAAGGCATGTGTAGATGATGCGCAAGCACTGACTACAGCAAAATTGGGACCTCTAAAGCCATGTCGCATAGAGATATGACCAGCAGCGATATCAAGGATCATTTTTGGTATGAAGAAAGGATTGAAACGAGGAGTTCCATCACCTTTGGCATAAGCCATTACGCCTGTTCTATCTGGATCTACATTTTCTTTGCTGATACCAGCATGGCGAATAGCTTCATCACTGGATACAATAGCCAATTGGGTAAAACGATCCACTTTCCTGGCCTCCTTACGATCTAAGTAGGCAACAGGGTCGAAACCTTTTACTTCACAAGCAAATTGTGTCCTGAACTTGGAAGCATCAAAGAGTGTGATATGATCGGCACCGGAGGTACCCGCCAATAGCCCATTCCAATACTCGTTAAAAGTATTACCAATGGGCGTGATGGCACCAATTCCGGTGACGACTACTCTTTTACATTCCATAATGGAAAAGAAAATTTGGGGTGACCCAGATTACTTTGCGTGCTCTTCTAAATAAGTGATTGCCTGACCTACTGTTGTGATAGTTTCAGCTTGCTCATCAGGAATAGAAATGTTGAATTCTTTTTCGAATTCCATGATCAGTTCAACTGTGTCCAGAGAATCTGCTCCAAGATCGTTCGTAAAAGAAGCCTCGGTAGTTACTTCATTCTCATCAACACCAAGTTTGTCAACAATAATTTTCTTTACTCTTGTTGAAATGTCTGACATGATTTTAATTTTTGGTTTGTTGGCGCAAAATTAAACTATTTGCAATAAAAACAATTGTTCTGTAGCATTTTGTATAATAATTTTTAAACAATGACATTGTTTGCAATCGATTGAAATTCAATAGTTAAGAAAAGCTTAGGCAGAAAAGAACTATTTTAAGCAGCTTTTTTAGAAAAAAACGATGTCCCCTATATTGCACATTGTCGATTTGGATTAATTTGTAGTATGCCAATCAAAATGATAGATCACGGTTCTGAGGACTATAAAAAAATGGTTGATTTGAGAATGGACATTCTCAGGAGACCATTGGGCTTGAACTTTAATAAGGAGGATTTAGAAAGAGAGAAGGATGACATTTTGATAGGTGCGTTTGAAGAAGATGACTTAATGGCCTGCTGTATTCTAACTAAAATAGGAGAGGGAATCTGTAAGTTGAGACAAATGGCAGTTCATCCCAGATTGCAGGGCACAGGCTTAGGAGTGGCCATGATGAGCTATGCAGAACAACTGGCCAAAGATGCAGGTTTTAAAAAAATGGTCATGAATGCCCGGAAAACAGCAAAGGGCTTCTACGAAAAATTAGGCTATGAAATAGAAGGAGATGAATTTATAGAAGTTACCCTACCGCATTTCTTTATGCAAAAAAATATCATTTAGGTTGTCCAATATTCATCCTGAACAAAGCCCTTGCTTTATCTAGTTCTTCTTGTGCATGAAATCCGTCTTTGGGTACAAGGAAAAAGGTTTTGTTATCAAAATACAAATGAAAAAACCCAGGCGTTTCGAAATAGGAATGAAATTCTCTCCATGCAAAACTTTTCTTCCCTTGTTCAGTTTCGATGAAAAAATGGTTTTCTTCAATCAAAACCACAAATGAGTCTTTGAAAGTTTTACTTTTTTTATAGATCAATAATGGTAGCCATATCCAAAAAGCTACCATCATTGATATCCATAAAACTGAACTCATCAGGAAAGGTAAAGGAGAGATGAGTTTGAAGGCATATAAACCTGCTGCCAACAAAGCAAATACATTTACCAAAATCATCATGATTTTGATCTCTGTCCTAGAAATGAAATGGTACCGCAGAGCCTGCAGTACCTTTCCTTTTGTATAACTAACTTCTATTCTCAATGGAATTTATTTAACTGCAACCCATGCTGTTGCCGCAGTTGAGACACTTATAACAAGTACCACTTCTCACCGTGATATGTCCGCATGTATTACACGCTGGCGCATCACTTTGCATGCTCTTCATGAATTCTTGTGTACTGTTTTCAGCTTTAGCAGCAACTGGAGTTTTTTGTGCTTTTGGTGTTGGAGCAGCAACATTACTTGATGCCACAACTCTTACATCAGATAACTCTGGCTTTGCCGGTGTCTCATCCCAATCATCGTTTCCGGTATTCATCACCTCTGGCCTGTCGAGCACATGAACCAAGTCGGTTCTATCAAGGTACTCATAGGCTAAACAACGGAACACGAAATCAATAATTGAAGTGGTTGATTTGATATTTGGATGATCAACCATACCTGCTGGTTCAAACTTGGTGAACACAAACTTCTCTACAAATTCTTCCAATGGAACACCATATTGTAAACCAACAGAAACAGAGATAGCAAAACAGTTCATCAAACTGCGAAGCGTAGAACCTTCTTTTGCAAGGTCAATGAAGATCTCTCCCAAGGTATGATCATCGTATTCTCCAGTTCTTAGGAAGATAGCCTGACCATTGATTTTTGCTTTTTGGGTAAATCCTCTGCGCTTTGATGGAAGTGATTTACGTTCTACAATTCTTGACAATTGACGTTTTAACTTAGTATCAGGAGATGCTTGCATTCTCTTTTGTACTTCGTTCAAAAGTTCATCAACAGTAAGTTTTCCAATATCAATAAACTGACTATCTGCTGAAGTTGTTTCTTCTTCATCTGCCTTTGTCTCACTCTTATTACTCAACGGCTGACTCAATTTAGATCCATCTCTATAGAGTGCGCAAGCTTTCAATGCAAGCTCCCAGCTGAGTTGATAGCAATCTGCAATCTCGTCAACAGTAGCTTCATTTGGAAGGTTAATGGTTTTAGAAATTGCACCGCTGATGAATGGTTGAGCAGCAGCCATCATGCGGATATGACCATGTGCATGGATGTAACGCTCACCTTTCTTTCCACACTTGTTAGCGCAATCAAATACTGGATAATGCTCAGGCTTAAGATGTGGAGCACCTTCGATGGTCATGGTACCACATACATAATCATTCGCTGCTTCAATCTCAGCATTTTTGAATCCAAGTGCATGAAGCATATTCCAATCAAAGTTGAAATATTGTTCAGGCTTGAACCCTAAGCGCTGCAAGCACTCTTCACCAAGTGTATACACATTAAATACGAAACCTACTTCGAATGCTGAAAGAACCGCATCATCTAACTTCTTGATTTCTTCTGCAATAAATCCTTTCTCACTAAGTGTTTGATGATTGATGAAAGGTGCACCTGCAAAACTTGCAGCACCTACTGCATATTTAATAATTGCATCTTGTTCAGCTGCAGTGTATTTAAGATTAGCTAATGCCTGTGGCACTGATTGGTTGATGATTTTGAAATATCCACCACCAGAAAGTTTTTTGAATTTTACCAACGCAAAATCAGGCTCAACACCAGTTGTATCACAATCCATTACTAAGCCGATGGTGCCAGTTGGAGCAATAACAGTTGTCTGTGCATTGCGGTAACCATACTTTTCACCTAATGCTACTGCATCATCCCATGCTTTGCATGCTGCATTCAACAAGTAGTCAGGGCAATCCTTCGCCTTGATACCTTGTGGCTTAATACTTAAGCCTACATAAGCATCTTCAGCATCATAAGCAGCTGCACGATGGTTACGCATTACTTTGAGCATGTGCTCGCTGTTTTCTTTGTAGCGAGGGAATGGTCCGTGAATTTTTGCAATCTCTGCAGATGTCTTGTAAGAAATACCAGTCATGATTGCAGTAATAGCACCAGCAATTCCTCTTGCCTCATCACTATCATAAGGAATACCACTAACCATCAACATGCTACCAAGGTTGGCATAACCCAAACCAAGTGTGCGGTAGTCGTAGCTCAACTGAGCAACTTCTTTACTTGGGAACTGCGCCATCAATACTGAAACTTCCAAAACGACTGTCCACAACCTTACTGTATATTCAAAACCAGCAACATCAAATGAGTTATCTGTTTCGTTGAAGAACTTTCTAAGGTTGGCAGAGGCGAGGTTACATGCTGTATTATCAAGGAACATGTACTCACTACATGGGTTAGATGCGCGAATTGGACCACCTTCTGGACAAGTATGCCATTCATTGATAGTTGTATCATACTGTGTTCCTGGATCTGCACAACGCCATGCAGCATAAGCAATTTTATCCCAAAGCGCCTTTGAAGGAACCTTCTTCATTATACGGCCATCCATACGACCAGTCAATTCCCAATCTTCACCCTTTGCTAATTTCTCAAAAAAGGAGTTTGGTATTCTTACGGAGTTATTTGAGTTTTGTCCACTTACTGTTCTATACGCCTCCCCTTCATAATCACTTGCATATCCTGCAGCAATAAGTGCTGCTACTTTCTTCTCTTCTTCCACTTTCCAATCGATGAACTGCTCGATCTCTGGGTGGTCAAGATCTAAACACACCATTTTAGCAGCACGACGGGTAGTACCACCACTCTTGATTGCACCAGCCGCTCTATCACCTATTTTGAGGAAGCTCATCAAGCCTGAAGATGTTCCACCACCACTTAATTTTTCACCTTCACCACGTAGGTTAGAAAAATTCGTCCCAACACCTGAGCCATATTTAAAAATTCTTGCTTCACGCACCCAAAGGTCCATGATGCCACCTTCGTTCACCAAATCATCGTCAACACTTAAAATGAAACAAGCATGAGGTTGAGGACGCTCATAAGCTGAAGTTGACTTCTTTAATTGACCATCAATTTGGTCAACAAAATAGTGTCCCTGAGGCTTCCCCTTGATTCCATAGCTCTCGTGCAATCCAGTATTGAACCATTGAGGTGAGTTAGGCACACAAGCTTGGTTCAGGATACAATACACCAACTCTTCATAAAATACCTGTGCGTCATCGCTGCTTGCGAAATAACCATAACGCTCTCCCCACACTCTCCAGCAATTGGCCATTCTGTGAGCTACCTGCTTAGCAGATGTCTCCCTACCCAATGAACCATCCGACTGTGGTACACCAGCTTTTCTAAAATATTTCTGAGCCAATATATCTGTTGCAATTTGGCTCCATTGTTTAGGAACCTCAACATTGGTCATTTCAAATACTACCTCACCACTTGGGTTACGGATAACCGAAGTACGGTAGTCGTACTCAAACATATCATAAACACCCTGTTTGTCGGATGTAAAGTGTCTCTTAAACTTGAGACCCTGGCTGCTGCTGGTGGCTTTGGATTTGGCGGTTGACATAATGCGTATCTGTTAATTAATGGTGAAAGTTGTCGTTTTTTTTCCAAACGGGAAAGAGTACGAAAATATCCCCCCTCCTCTTTTTTTCAAGTGCCTAAATATCAACACCCTGTTGATAACCCCTAATAAGCCGCAACAGCAGTGAATTTGGAGTTTTATACACTTTTTTTGTAAAAATTATTTTGGTCAGATTCAAGAAAATCAATAAGTGTAAACTTAGGTTTTGAGGTGCCGCACAATAATGACCAACATCAGTAGAATATATTCTATTAGCATTACCTTAGAGCAATAAAAGTTTTACATTGAAAAAATTATTGCCAATAGTTTTTTTTATTTCGCTTCTGATTTTTCATCATCATTCAAACGCACAGCAGACAAGGCATAGCGGCTGGGCTATGTCGATGAACACTTTCAACATCAATGAAAAATTTACTTTCTTTTTTGATGCACAACTTCGATCAAACGACAATTGGATTCATCCTGAAACATTTATTTTCAGACCTGCAATTGGTTACGCATTATCTAAAAACACCATAATTAGTTTGGGTGTAGCGGCCGTTACCAATTGGAGGGAGCTTCCTTACACCGGACCAGCAGATGAACAAATAATGGTTAGAGATGGTGTTAGCGATAATAGGATTTGGCAACAATTGGTTATCAATAAAAAATTGGGCAATTCCACACTTCAACATAGACTAAGGTTAGAAGAAAGAGGTCTTGGAACATTAGAAACGGATGGAAAGCAAATTTTTGTGAGGGACCGCAAATTCAATGCAAGATTTCGCTATTTCACTAGATGGATAAAACCATTTGCACCGACTCCTAATTTTCAAAAAGGTACTTACCTGGCCCTTCAGAATGAATTCTTTTTTAATACGATTGGTGCTAAATATGCCAATAATAAATTATTCGACCAGTCCAGAACTTATGGCGGTTTGGGATACAGAATTTCTAAAGAATTTGATATTGAATTAGGTTATATGCTACAGCTAATTGTGCGCAATAACAACAGTAATATCATAAATCATATCGCACAAGTGACTACATTCCTCCGATTATAGAAAACTTTTCGCACATTTGCATAAGAACATACCTTGATGCACCCGGCAGTTTATCATAAAATCACAGAACTAAAAAGACAAAATAAAAAGTCTTTTGCGGTATTAGTGGACCCCGACAAGACCAATCTTGCCAAGGCTGATGAACTCATCAGATCATGCACTGCATCTAAAGTTGATTTTATTTTTGTAGGCGGTAGCCTTGTCGTAAGTGATCATCTTGAAGAACTTGTACAACACATTAAAAAAGAATGCGATATCCCAGTCGTTCTTTTTCCCGGTAGCCCATCACAAGTAACTCCATACGCAGACGCCCTGCTCTATCTTTCTCTCATTTCAGGCAGGAACGCAGAGCTTTTAATTGGACAGCATGTGATTTCTGCACCAATTGTTAGAAAAAGCGGACTAGAAATAATCTCGACAGGTTATATGGTCATTGATGGTGGTGCCCCAACAACGGTATCCTATATCAGCAATGCAAACCCTATACCAGCAGACAAAAATGAAATTGCTGTTTGTACCGCAATGGCCGGAGAAATGCTGGGACTCAAACTCTTGTATATGGATGCTGGTAGTGGCGCCAAAACACCCATACCAGAGCAAATGATTCATGCAGTTTCCAGTCACGTATCTATCCCTTTGGTCATTGGTGGAGGAATTAGAGATGCTGAAAAAGCCTATAATAACTGCAAGGCTGGAGCAGATTTAATTGTGATAGGCAATGCAATTGAAAAAGATCCGCTTTTAGTCAAAGAAATGAGCGACGCCATCCACTCCTGTACTGGAGTTCCACAGATTTAATGTCTTCCAACGAAAAGGCTATTTTTAGGGATTTTTTCAAGAAAAAACTGTTACTTTGCAACACACAATTATTCTTTACAAGAAGACTTATTAGAAAAATGAAAAAAAACCTGACTCCTTTATCAATAGCAGAAATGGTGTATGCCATTTCCACGCGTTGGGTTTTTACTGTCTCTCGTTGCAGAACAGTTTTTGTTAGCCAACCCATTCCTTTTTGGGTACGACGTTGATAGATAACCACAACCCCAGTTTCTACATCTGTAAATGTGCATAACCGATTCCAGGTTAGGCACACTGATAATTTTCTTAATTCCCAATAATGGATCATACTCAACAAAATTTTAATATATATATCGCGACTGAAAGTGACTATCACTTTGCGGAAGAGATTTGTCGTGAAATGGAAGAATCTGCAAAAGCCAGGGGGACAGGCATTGCAAAAAGAAGCCCCGAATATGTCCGCACCAAAATGCAAGAAGGTAAAGCTGTTATAGCAACAACGAAGGATGGTACATGGGCGGGATTTTGCTATATCGAAACCTGGAGCCATGGTGAATATGTAGCCAACTCAGGCTTAATTGTTCGTCCAGAGCTAAGAAAGAGTGGATTGGCAAAAATGATCAAACATAAAATTTTCAAACTCAGCAGAACCCAATACCCTGAAGCAAAAATTTTCGGATTAACTACAGGACTTGCTGTGATGAAAATCAATTCAGAACTGGGTTATGAACCGGTCACCTATTCTGAACTTACACAAGATGAAGCATTTTGGAGTGGCTGTAAAAGCTGTGTGAACTATGATATTCTCATGAGCAAGGAAAGAAAAAATTGCATGTGCACAGCAATGCTTTATGATCCCAAAGACCATTATGAACCTGAAGAAACAAAACAATTCTTTGAGGAAAATGCTAAAGGTTTTGAAAGGCTCTTTAGAATTCGTCAGTGGAAACTCTTAAAACCCTTTTTAAAAAATGGCTAAGAAAATTGTCCTTGGATTTAGTGGTGGACTTGATACCACATTCTGTGTTAAATATCTTTCCGAAGAAAAAGGTTATGAAGTACACAGCATCATTGTCAACACAGGAGGATTCTCAGATGAAGAGCTCAAAAAAATTGAAGCACATGCCTATGCTTTGGGTGTTGTTTCACATACCACAGTACATGCTGTTAAGAGTTACTACGATAGTATCATCAAATATTTAATCTTTGGGAATGTTTTAAAAAATAATACCTACCCTTTAAGCGTGAGTGCTGAAAGATTAAGCCAAGCTATTCACATAGCAGAACATGTAAAAATGCTAGGCGCATCGGCTGTCGCTCATGGTAGCACCGGTGCAGGAAATGATCAGGTAAGATTTGATATGGTATTTCATATCATGATACCAGGTGTTGAAATCATTACACCCATACGCGACTTAAAACTCAGCAGAGAAGAAGAAATAGCCTACCTGCAAGATAAAGGAGTAAACATGAACGCTGAAAAAGCGATGTACTCTATTAATAAGGGACTCTGGGGTACAAGTGTTGGCGGAAAGGAAACACTATCTTCTAAAGGAATGCTACCAGAAGAAGCTTGGCCTACACAAGTCACCAACCATGAACCACAAGAAGTTGTGTTAGCATTTGAAAAAGGTGAATTGAAATCCATCAACAACCAAAACTTCGAACATCCCTCTTATGCCATTCAATTTTTACAATCCATCGCTGGCGCTTATGGTATTGGCAGAGATATACATGTTGGTGATACCATTATCGGTATCAAAGGAAGAGTAGGATTTGAAGCTGCAGCACCAATGGTTATTCTAAAGTCACATCATGCACTTGAAAAACATGTGCTAACCAAATGGCAATTGCAATGGAAAGACACATTGGCTCAATTCTATGGCAATTGGTTGCATGAGGGACAAATACTGGATCCGGTAATGCGCAACATCGAAAGTTTTCTAGAAAGCACACAGGAAAATGTTACTGGTAAAGTATTTGTACAACTGATGCCCTATCGCTTTCAAATCATTGGTATTGAATCTAACTATGATTTGATGAACAGCAAATTTGGAAAATATGGCGAAATGAACAGTGGCTTCACTGGAGAAGATGTGAGAGGCTTTAGCAAGATTTTTGGCAACCAGACCATTATCTGGAATGCTGTTAATCAGGAAAACAAAAAATAAATCATTATGAATCAGGTAATCAAAGTTGGCATCATGGGAGGAGCGGGTTACACCGGTGGTGAACTCATCAGATTGCTTATACATCATCCTCAAGTGTCTATCAACTTTGTACACAGCAAAAGCAATGCTGGTAAACCTGTTTATACTGTTCATCAAGATTTAATTGGTTCAACCACACTGGTATTTGCAGATCAAATGAACGATAATATTGATGTTCTTTTCCTTTGCTTTGGTCATGGCGAATCGAAAAAATTTCTCACTGAAACAACAATTCCTGACCATGTTAAAATAATTGACTTGGCAAATGATTTCAGGTTAACAAACGATGCTACCATTGGGTCAAGAACATTTACGTATGGTTTACCTGAACTTAACCTACCAAATATTCAAAAAGCAAATAACATCGCTAACCCCGGATGTTTTGCAACAGCCATTCAACTTGGTTTACTTCCGTTGGCTGCAAAGGGACTTGTCACAGAAGTTTACACCACAGGCATCACTGGCTCAACAGGAGCAGGACAATCACTTGCTACAACCAGTCACTTTAGCTGGAGAGCTAACAATATTCAAGCATATAAAACTTTGAGCCATCAACATCTCAAAGAAATACACCAATCACTTGAACAAGCTCAAAAAAACAATAAAGCAGCTATTTCGTTTGTCCCCTGGAGAGGTGACTTCACAAGAGGCATTTTTGTGAGCTCTACCATCACTTCAGAACAACCGCTAGAAGAACTTTATCATTTGTATGAAACATGCTATGCAGATGCACCCTTTACAATTGTTTCTCGTGAACAAATTTCACTTAAGCAAGTAATCAATACCAACAAATGTTTGATTCACTTAGAAAAAGAAAACAACAAACTGGTGGTACATAGTGCAATTGATAATTTACTCAAAGGTGCAAGCGGACAAGCAATAGAGAACATGAATATCATGTTCAATATCGAGAGAACAACCGGACTACAACTTAAACCATCTGCTTTCTAAATTTCTACCCATGGATCTGTTTAATGTTTACCCCATCAATGACATCAACATCACACATGCACTGGGCTCCAGGGTTTGGGATGATGCTGAAACAGAATACCTAGACATGTATGGAGGTCATGCTGTAATTAGTATTGGCCATCAACATCCTCATTGGGTAAACCGCATCAAACAACAATTAGATAAAATTTCATTTTATTCCAATTCCATTAAAATTCCTTTACAACAAGAACTAGCAGATAAATTAGGCAAGCTGTCTGGTAAAGAAGACTATGCTCTTTTTCTATGCAACTCAGGTGCAGAAGCCAATGAGAATGCGCTCAAGCTTGCCTCCTTTCATACAGGTAGAAAAAAAATAATTGCTTTCAAAAAAGCATTTCACGGCAGAACCTCTCTGGCTGTCGCGGCAACAGATAACCCTTCCATCATTGCACCGGTCAACGAGACCAACAACATCATCTTTATACCTTTCAATGATGAAGAAGCACTCAAAACATGTTTTGCTCAACAAGGAAATGAAATAGCAGCCGTTATCATTGAAGGAATACAAGGCGTTGGTGGTATTAATGTTGCAACCAGCTCTTTCTTACAAAGCATCAGAACGCTATGTGATCAACATGGAGCCATTTACATCGCCGATAGCGTTCAATGTGGTTATGGAAGATCTGGTTATTTCTTTAGTCACGATCATGCAGGAGTAGCTGCAGATATTTATACCATGGCCAAAGGAATGGGAAATGGATTCCCCATAGGAGGTATCATCATTTCACCAAAGATTCCAGCTAAACACTTTATGTTAGGAACCACCTTTGGTGGCAACCATCTTGCTTGTGCTGCTGCCATCGCTGTGTTGGAAGTAATGGAAAATGAAAATCTGATGGACAATGCCAAACAGATTGGAAATCATTTGATGCAAGAACTCAAACAAATTCCTGAAATAACCAATGTTAGGGGAATGGGGCTGATGATTGGTTTTGATGTCCCCGAAGAACTGAAACTCTTGAAAACTGAGTTGTTGCACGAATGCAAAATATTTACAGGCGAAGCAAAGCCTAACGTCATAAGACTACTGCCCTCTTTAGCACTGACCATGGAAGATGCAGAAATTTTTCTGGCTTCTCTAAAAAAAGCAATTGCCCATCTTCAATCTTAAGCCATGAAACAATTTATTTCTGCTCATGATGTTGCCAATATACCCGCACTGATCAATACAGCGCTTGCGTACAAGGCCAATCCTAGAAAAGATGAACAATTGGGAAAGCACAAACGCATTGGTTGCCTTTTCTTGAATCCAAGTATGCGGACAAGACTGAGCACTCAGGTTGCCGCACAACAATTGGGCATGGAAGCTATTGTTTTTAATGTGGGCAGCGAAGGCTGGGCACTTGAGTTTGAAGATGGTGCTATCATGAATGGCACTACTGTTGAACATGTAAAAGACGCAGCACCCATCATGGGCCAATACTTTGATGTATTGGCTATTCGAACATTTCCTTCTCTTAAAAACAGAGAAGCAGATTACAGCGAATTCATCATTCAACAATTTATCAAATATGCAGGCATACCAGTGTTAAGTCTAGAAAGTGCAACCTTGCATCCTTTGCAAAGCCTGACCGACCTGATTACCATCCAAGAAAGGATGAGCTTAGATTTCAAAGAAAAAAGAAGACCTAAAATTGTTCTCACTTGGGCACCACATGTTAAGCCACTTCCACAATGTGTTGCCAATAGCTTTGCACAATGGGTAAATGCATGGGGTGAAGCTGATTTTGTTGTTACACATCCAAAAGGATATGATCTCAACGAATCGTATACCAAGGGTGCCTCCATTGTGTACAAACAGGATCAAGCATTAGAGGGAGCAGACTTCATTTATGTGAAGAATTGGAGCGCCTATGAACCTTATGGCACTATGCCTGCTTACGAAGGCGACTGGATGCTTACCCTTAAAAAATTGAGCATGACCAACAATGCTAAAGTGATGCATTGTTTACCAGTAAGGCGAAACGTTGAACTGTCAGATGAGATATTGGATAGTGCACATAGTATTGTTACACAACAAGCCGCAAATAGAGTATGGGCTGCACAAGCTGTACTCGCAAACATGATTGGAAAATGAAACAGTCGCTTACCATCATAAAAGTCGGGGGCAACATCATTGACAATGATGTTAAACTAAAGCAATTGTTAACTGCGTTTGCTAAAATCAAGGGTTCAAAAATTCTTGTTCATGGCGGTGGCAAACTGGCTACACAAATGGCCAATGATATGAACATCCCTCAACAAATGATTGATGGAAGAAGAATTACAGATGAGCCTACGCTGAAAATAGTAACCATGGTCTATGCAGGATGGATCAATAAAAATATTGTCGCTAGCCTCAATGCACTCAACAACTCAGCTATTGGGATAACTGGCGCAGATGGTTCTAGCATATTGGCACACAAGAGAAATCATCCACAAATCGACTATGGATTTGTTGGAGACATTGATCAAGTTAATACCGCATTTTTTAGCCAACTGCTTCACCAAAACCAAACAATTGTAGTTGCGCCAATCACACAAGATGAAAGTGGACAATTATTAAACACCAATGCAGATACCATTGCACAGGAAATTGCAAAAGCACTCGCCGCTACTTTTGATGTAAGCCTCATTTATTCATTTGAGAAAAAAGGAGTACTGAGAGATATAAATGACGAGGATAGCGTAATTAATCAGCTTGACCTGGTAACCTATCAATCGCTAAAAAACGAAAACCTGATTTTTGCAGGAATGATTCCTAAATTAGATAACGCATTTGCCGCTATAGCTGCAGGTGTAAACCGTGTGATTATTGGAGAAGGAACTTCCCTTGAAGCATTGATTGAAGGAACAAGCGGAACAACTATTGCATAAATAAAGCATGAACAAACTCGATACACTTATTTCAGACGCAACAGATCTTCTTAAAGAGATGATCAGCATCCCTTCTTTTAGCAAAGAAGAAGATACTGTTGCAAGTTGTATTGAATCATTTCTTGTGAAAAGAAATATCACTACACATCGTTTGTTGAATAATATATATGCTTTCAATCATTTCTTCAATTCAAACAAGCCTACAATTGTTTTGAATTCGCATCATGATACAGTAAAACCAGCAAAAGGATTTGACACTGATCCATTTACCCCAACAGTAATCGACAATAAACTAATTGGCTTAGGCAGTAACGATGCTGGAGGTCCTTTAGTTTCCTTGATTGCTACATTTCTTTATTATTACAATCATCAAGATTTACCATTTAATCTTTGTCTAATTGCAAGTGCTGAAGAGGAAATTTCAGGTAAAAATGGAGTTGAATTATTACTGAACAACGAAGCATTTCAAAAGCAACTTGGTGGAAGTACACTCATAGGTGCTTTGGTAGGCGAACCTACAAAAATGGAAATGGCTGTAGCAGAAAGAGGCTTGATGGTCATAGATGCATTGGCACAAGGCTTAGCAGGTCATGCTGCCAGAGAAGAAGGTATCAATGCCATAGAAATAGCATTGAAAGATATAGCCAACATTAATTCTATTGTTTTTGATAAAGTATCTACACTTACCGGTAAGACAACCGCAAAGGTTACAGTAATTGAGACCGATAACAAAGCCCACAATGTTATTCCATCTTCCTGCAGATTTGTTATTGATGTGAGGGTGAATGAGTGTTACAGCTTTGAAGAAATTATATCAACGATTCAATCTGTCGTCAGCAGTCAGCTTCAAGCCAGAAGCTTCAGATTGCGGTCAACAATGATTGAAATGAACCATCCAATAGTATTAGCCGGTAAAAAATTAGGATTGGCGCATTATGGCTCACCTACTACAAGCGACAAAGCGCTAATGCATTTTCCTGCACTAAAAATAGGACCAGGTGACTCTGCCAGAAGTCATACAGCGAATGAATATATTTTACTTGATGAAATTGCAGCTGGCATTAAGGGCTATATCCATCTTATCAAAGAGACAGCATTACAAATTGAACAACTCAACTGACGGTTATGAAACTCTGGAGTAAATCAAGTACATCAACAGCAGAAAGAATTGAAAAATTTACAGTAGGAAGAGACCGTGAATTTGATTTACTGATGGCAGCTTATGATGTTGAAGGATCAATTGCGCATGTAACCATGTTAGGAGAACAAGGATTGATGTCTCAAGCTGATGCAGAAAAGGCAGTCGACGCACTAAAGTCAATTGCTGCATCCATTGAAAAAGGCGATTTCACCATCGACCCACAGGTTGAAGACATTCATTCACAAATTGAATTCATGCTCACAGAACGTATTGGAGATGCTGGGAAAATGATTCATACCGGAAGAAGCAGAAACGACCAAGTAGCAGTGGATATCAAACTCTTTATCAGGGCTCAGTTACTAGAAATAAAAGATGAAATAGCTGAATTATTTAAGCTGTTAATTAACCAAAGCAACAAACATAAAGATGTATTGATTCCTGGCTATACGCATCTTCAAATTGCGATGCCTTCATCAATTGGACTTTGGCTAGGGGCCTATGCAGAAAGCCTTGTAGATGATATGGAATTTTTTGCAGCTGCTTTTAAAGTATCTAATAAGAACCCATTAGGTAGTGGTGCAGGATATGGATCTTCTTTCCCATTGAATAGAAGCAGAACCACCAGCTTGATGCATTTCGATACACTCAATTACAATTCTGTTTATGCACAAATGAGTAGAGGCAAAACAGAAAAGCTGACAGCAATGGCATTATCCAGTATAGCAGCAACTTTAAGTAAGTTAGCCATGGACTGTTGCTTGTACATGAATCAGAATTTTGGCTTCATCCACTTCCCAGATGAACTCACTACAGGAAGCAGTATCATGCCACATAAAAAAAATCCAGATGTATTTGAATTGATAAGAGCAAAATGTAATCGCATTCAATCAACACCAAACGAATTAACCCTTCTTACCAATAATTTACCATCTGGTTACCACCGCGACATGCAGCTGACTAAAGAGATCTTGTTTCCTGCTATTACTGAACTCAGGTCTTGCATAGATATGATGCAACTTATGCTGAGTGAACTTCGCGTTAACAATGATATTCTTCAAGACCCTAAGTACAGCTATCTATTTAGTGTTGAAAAAGTAAATGAACTAGTCAACCAGGGTATACCATTTAGAGATGCCTATAAGCAAGTGGGCAACATGATTGAAGAGGGCAAATTCTCATTTGATCTTGCCAAAGGATTGCAGCATACCCATGAAGGCAGTATTGGAAATTTATGTAACGCAGCAATTGAAGAAGAAATGTCAAAGCAATTGCAAAAATTCAATTGATTAGTTCTGCCATTTTAATGTATGAATCAAATGCTTGATATCCTTCTCTAAGAAATCACTTACTATTGATATTGAATCGGCATTGGGTGTAGCATCAAAATAGAGCGCTCCTCTTAAAAAGTGACGTGCTGTATCTGTTAAATAAAATTGCTTTGAAGTTGCCGCTTCACCTGCAACATAAAAATAAACACCCGACGAGCCTTGTGGATTCACAAAAAATGAATCAACAATACCACTTGCTTTGATGGAATGTTTATAGGTCATTTTGTAGGCCTCTTCCCTTAGAAGATCGAAGCTGTTTTGAACAACAGAGTCTTTGTACCCAGAGGCAGTTTTAATTTTATAAGTACTCGTGGAGTTAACCGACTTATAGCTGATATAAATCCTACCTGCATAACCAGGAAAATCTATATTGATCCAATAGGGATTTTGCCCACTTGAATCATATTCTTTGGAGACACTTGCGTAAGTTGGATATTCGAACGTATAGGGAAAGCCAGGCTCACTGAATTGACGGTATTCATGTTTAGGCAAATCAATTTTGAAATATCCTCTTGGTTTAGGTGTGAAATCACTATTACAGGCCAAGAGCAAGACCAACAATGCCGATACTAAAATGAATACCCTCATGTTTGCTATAATTTAAAGTTGTCGGTCTTCTATGGTTATTTTAACTTTTTGAATGCGATTCAGACTGACCTCTTGCACTGTGAAAGTAAATCCATTGATTTTAAATTCTTGATTCATCTTTGGTATTTCACCAGCAATTTCTAATACCAATCCAGCTACAGTCTCACTATCACCTCGCATTTGATCAAACTCTTTTGCAGGCAATCGCATTATCTTCAAAGCCTGATTGATCATCATTCTGCCTTCAAAAATATAGTTGAAATCATCAATTCGAATATTGATGGGGTCTTCGTCGTCATATTCATCCCTTATCTCCCCAACAATTTCCTCGAGTATATCTTCCATAGTGATAATGCCATCTGTCCCTCCAAACTCATCAACCACAATAGCAAAATGGATACGCTTTGATTGAAATTCTTTTAATAGGTCTTCAACCAACATTTGTTCATGGATAAAAAAAGCTGGCCTTACTAATGTTCGCCAATTGAAATCATCATGCTCGTCCAAATGTGGAATAAGATCCTTTGCGTGCAACATACCAGTTATACTATCAAGGCTGTCGTTGAAAACTGGAAACCTGGAATATTGCTGTTCTTCTACTTTCTTTTTCAATTCAGCAAAACTGGCTGACTCATCAATCCCCTGTACATCAAGTCTGCTTCGCATGGCCTTTCTAACAGTTACATTTCCGAATTGAGCAATACCCTTTAAAATATTTTTCTCTTCCTCAGAAGTTACATCATCAGCTTCCATCGATATAGCCTGGTCTATTTGATCAATTCGTGCGTGGACATCATCTTTGCCCAATGCTTTCTCAATTCGTTGGGTAACACCTGCCATCCACTTGCCTGGGCGTTTAAACAACAAGAAATTAAGCCAAACAAAACTCGAAGAATAATAAGCGAACCTGATGTAGTTATTGGAAGCCCAGACTTTTGGAAGAAGTTCACCAAATAATACCAAGACGATAATTGCAATAAACAAACGGATAATAAACAATAAAAATCCTGTGATACCAGGGATGGTTTCTTCAGTCACTAAATAATTAAACAGAAGAATCACCAAAATTCTTAAGACCAAATTACCCATTAACAAAGAAGACATCAGCAATCTTGGTTCTTGCACCAAGGATAAAATTCTTTGCGCAGCAGGATACTGACGGCTTCTTAGATTTTTTACATCACGATAGGAAAGAGAAAAGAAGGCAATCTCTGCACCAGAATTCATGAACAACATCAACAAGGAAGCCGACAAAAAGATAGTCATTACAACCATGCAGCAAATTTACATAAATAGCAGGAGAAGCTACCTTGTCAATACGTTTCTAAAAAACGTGTGAGTAATCTAGGAAATGCAATTTTTTTAAATTGAGTTCGTCCAACCCAATCATACCCAACAATATCTATTTTTTTACTAATGCTCACTTTTAAAATACGTGAATGTATTTTTTGATGGGTAAGTTGATGAATCAATTGATCAGAAAGATATTGTATTTGATTTGCTGAAAACAATTTTTGCTTTGACCAGAACTCATTGCTTTTTAAAGAACGGTCATCTGCAGGCTCATCTTTTTCCACCAAAAAAAACTCGTGTAAATCTTTCCATATATCCCCTTGTCCCCTTTTCCTCACCAGTCTTTGGTTTTTATATTCAAGGATCAGGTAATACAAAAAGCGATTCTTCGTCTTTACCTTTTTTGCTTTTACTGGTAATTTATGTTGGAGGCTTTTATTAAAGGCAACACATTTTACAGCAAAAGGACAACCATCACAAATTGGGTTTTTGGGTGTGCAGACGGTCGCTCCAAAATCCATCATAGCCTGGTTGTGGCCTGCTGGCTCTTTTTTATCCAACAGTTCATCCGCTAGTTGTTCAAACAAGCCTTTGCCCTTTGGCTGATCAATTGGCTCTTTTATTCCCAAAATCCTTGAAATAATCCTGTAAACATTTCCATCTACAACTGCCAGTGGTAGTCCGAATGCAAAAGACCCAATTGCCGCTGCCGTATAATTGCCTACTCCTTTTAGCTGAAGAAGACCTTCTTTAGTTGTAGGAAAATTGCCACCTAGCTCTTTACTGACCATTCTGGCTGTCGAAAGTAAATTTCTGCACCGATTATAATAACCTAAGCCTTCCCAAAGTTTAAAAACCTCATTATCAACGGATTGTGCTAAATGGTGGACAGTTGGATACCTTTTTATAAATCTTTCATAATAGGCCCATCCCTGTTCTACCCGGGTTTGTTGAAGAATCACTTCGCTTAGCCAGATTTTATAGGGATTTTTCTCTCCTTTCCATGGCATTTGTCGTTTATTTTTCGATAAATGCCACTGCTTGAGAGTGCGTAAAAACCATACTTTTAATTGTTTTTCAAGCACTTAGGTGAGTTTTTTTTGGCAAATTCTAAAAAAGTACGCAATTTTATAGGAATCGGTACGTTATTAGTGCTATTAGCCTGATAACTAATGTGTTTTGAAGGCTAAATTAAAACATTAAAACAAAGTCGAAAATTTTAAAACGTACTAACAATGAGAAAAGCAGATCTCATCAACAAGATTGCCGAAAAGACCAATATTCCAAAAGTGGATGTATTGGTTACCTTGGAAACCATGTTCAAGGAAATCAAATCAACCCTTGCTAAAGGAGAAAATATCTATGTAAGGGGTTTCGGATCTTTTATAACAAAGCAAAGAGCAGCTAAAATCGGCAGAAACATCAAAAGAAATACTGCCGTACACATTCCTGCGCATTATATTCCGGCATTTAAGCCTGCCAAAGAATTCATGCAGGAAGTTAAAAAGTTGGAAGTTGGCACCGTAATCAAAGATGATGGTGCTGATGAAATGGCTTAAGAAGTCACTACCTTTGCACACTTAAACTGATTTTAATGTTGAAAAAACAACAATGGATAGCAGTATCTGCTGCGGCAGTATTGTTATTTGCTACGTTTGCATTTGGAAGGTTTAGTCCCAAACACAAAGACGACCACGATCATACAGCGCAAAATGCTGCTGTACCAGAAGGACAAGCAGCTCCCTTTGATATCAATTCATTTATTAATGAGCTCAAAAAGGACCTAACTCCTTCACAATCAGCTTATTTGACGAGTTTAGAAGATGCCCTGACCAGAGGAGATTTGGTTACCCAGAAAAAACAAAACTTCCAGGCCTTATCTGATTTCTGGAAAGATAGTGCTAGAAGCTTCCTTCCTTTTATTTATTACTACGGCGAAAAGGCCAAATTGGAAAATTCTGAAAAAAGCCTCAACTTTGCCGCCCACTCTATGCTAGAGGAATTGAGAGGAGTCTCAGATCCAGGTATAAGAGTTTGGATGGCTAATGAGGCGAATGACTTGTTTACCCGCTCCCTTAAAATAAACCCTGCGAATGATTCGGCGATAATCGGTCAAGGAAGTACTTTCTTCTTTGGCGTATCCGGAGCACCAATGGAGGGGATCTTGAAAATCAGATCAATTGCTGAAAAAGATCCTAACAATGTGTTCGCGCAATTTATGTTAGGTTTTGGTGGGATGGTTTCTGGGCAGAACGACAAAGCCATTGAAAGATTTTTAAAGGTTATACAACTCGACCCTAAAAATTCAGAAGCTATTTTCTTGTTGGCTGAACTCTATGAAAGAAGTGGTGACAAAAAGAAAGCAGCGGAGTGGTACGAACAAGGAAAAAAATTTGTAGATAATCCTGAGCTTATGAAAGCTCTCGACGAAAAAATAAAATCATTAAAATAATTTTTAACAATTAAACTCATTGCATCATGCCTTGTGGTAAAAAAAGAAAACGTCATAAGATAGCGACTCACAAACGTAAGAAGAGACTTAGAAAGAATCGTCACAAGAAGGGTAAGAAATAACCTTTCATTTCTTTATCATCAAAGCAAATTGAATTAGCACTGTCATGTGAGCAATCACGGCAGTGCATGTTCAGTTATAGCTATTGATCAAAGTCATCTTTTGAACAAGGAACTCATCATACATTCAACTGCCCAAGGTGTGCAAATTGCCTTGCTGGAAGACAAAAAACTGGTAGAGCTACATCATGAAAAAGCAGATGCCAGTTTTGCTGTGGGTGATCTTTATTTGGGTAAAGTAAAGAAACTCATTCCAGGGCTTAATGCTGCTTTTGTAGATGTCGGTTTTGAGAAGGATGCATTTCTTCACTACACCGATTTGAGTCCTTATGCACGTTCAATTCTGAAATTTACCAATCATTCTATCAATACGCCGGTCGAAAACCAACAGGATTTCGCTCAATTTACAGTGGAACCTGAAATTGTAAAGACAGGCAAGATCAATGAAGTATTGGGACAAAAACCCAATGTTTTGGTTCAGATCCTCAAGGAACCTATTGCTGCAAAGGGGCCACGACTCAGTTGTGAAATATCTTTGCCGGGTAGATTTGTTGTCATCACTCCTTTCAACGACATCATCGCTGTTTCGAGAAAGATTCATTCTGGTGAGGAAAGAAAACGTTTGCAAAAAATTATTGAAGCTATTAAGCCGAAGAATTTTGGAGTGATAGTGCGAACTGCAGCTGAAGGGAAAAATACTGCTGAATTACATGAGGACTTGAATGCGCTATTTGCTAAATGGAAGTCGATACAGCAAAATTTGAGCGGTGCAATCCCTCCCGCTAAAATTCTAAGCGAACAAACTAAAGCAACTAGTATTTTGAGGGACTTACTCAGTGCTGATTTCAATAAGATAATAGTTAACGATAAACAGATATATGCCGATACCAAGGCTTATATCCAAAGAATATCACCAGATAAAGTTGATATTGTTTCATTTTATTCTGGAAGTTCCAATCTTTTTGACTTTACTGGTGTAACCAAACAAGTAAAAAGCACTTTTGGTAAAACCGTCAACCTTCCTAGTGGAGCCTATCTCATTATTGAGCATACAGAAGCACTTCATGTGATTGATGTAAACAGTGGATATAAGAGTGTTAGTAGCAACCAGGAAGAGAATGCCCTTCAGACGAATTTAGAGGCTGCTGAAGAGATCGCAAGACAATTAAGACTTCGTGATATAGGTGGCATCATAGTCGTTGATTTTATCGACATGAAGCTTCCTGAGAACAAAAGGAAATTACATGAAGCCATGGAAGGCTTTATGAAAATCGACAGGGCTAAACATGCTGTTTTGGCTATTTCCAAATTCGGACTCATGCAGCTGACCCGTCAGCGCATGAAACCTGAAATGAACATAAACACCCAAGAACAATGCCCTTCTTGTCAGGGTACCGGTAAAATTTCATCTACACTCGTATTAGAAGATGAAATAGAAAAGAACATCAGCTATTTAAGTGAGCAAAAACACAAATCCCTTGTGATTGCTGTCCACCCAATTTTATATGCTTACTTGACCAAGGGATTGATTTCAAAAAGAAGAAGATGGTCATGGACTTACAAGATGTCTTTAACCATCAAGTCGAATTCTAATTATCACCTCACAGAATTCCACTTCTTTGATAACAACGAAGAAGAAATCAGACTTTAGCCTATTCCCTACTCCCCATTCCCTATTCTCTATTTCCTAAATTATCCCAATAAAAAAGGGACCATTCTTGCGAATGATCCCTTTTTATGTTTATCGAATGAGAAGCTTAGAGCTTGCTCATACGTAGAGGATATGTACCATAGTTGGTGCCAGTACCAGACAAGTGAGTCAAGCTCAAAGTGATCTGACCAGTACAAGAGAAGAAGAAACCAGAACCGTTAGCGGTAAAGTTTTCAAACCCTGTACCATAGCTACCATATGTTTGCTTTGCTACAGTTACACCACCTGTTGCTGAATTAACAGTCAACACCAATGGATTAACACCTGGAGGAGCTGCATAAGGGAAAGCATAAGTCAAGGTAGCAGATGTAGCTGTTGCAGTTACATCGCAGGTTTCACCAGTTGCACCATCCCAGTTGTCAGCAGTGATTACATATGTACCAGCTGCAGCAGTTGGAATGAAAGGACAAACTACAGTTGCTTTCCAAGTCAATGCCATGTTATAGGCAGGAAGACCAGCAAAGTCAGCAAAAGTGTTTACAACGTCGAATGTACGACCGTCCTTGGTTACAATTTGGTTATAGATGGTGTACTGATCACCAGGAGCAGCAGTGATACCCAATGCTGTAACCAATTCTTGACCAGAAACTTCTAATTTATATGAACCATTTGCAATAGGTACTTCCTTCAATTTTTTCCAGGTTGACCTGTTCAAAGAAGTATTACCCTTAGATACATACAAGATGATCTTTTCCTGCTCAGAACCGTATTGAGCTACTTCAATTGAAACCTTGCCAGCAAGGTTAGTAGCGTCAACATTTAAGTTACCTGCAGCAGTAAGTGTCACGTATGAGCCAATTCCAAGAGAATTGACATCCTGCGCGATATCTCCTTTTTGGCACGAGTTCATCGTGAATACCAAAGCTAGAAGAAGAGCAGTTGATGTGATTAATTTACGCATGTTTATTAAATTTTAATACGGTTATTTTAATACTGCTGGATTTGTATCCCAGAATACTTTCTTATCAATCGCATTCTGTGCAGATGCATTCTTGTTCAAGTTGATATAAGTTGATGGATACAAGAATGAGCGGATATATGGTCCAACATCAGGCAACTTAGCGAACTGGAAGTTATTAGGCATTCCTGTACGACGGTAGTTGTTGTTGGCATCAGCACCATTACCCCAAAGCGCTATGTACCATTCTCTCATTACTACATTCAATCTTGCAGAATTACCTATTGCTGCATCATATTCTGTAAGCACCTTGGTTACATAATCATCAATCTTTGTCTGTGACGGAACTACTGCAGGGTTAACGGCATAACCAATGGTTGCGGGGAAACCAATTACTTTAGCGATTGATCTTCTTATTCCAGTTTCAAGACTTGCTCTAGCATCACCAGCTATACCTAGTGTAAGTTGGGCTTCTGCTAGCAAGAAATGAGAGAAAGAAGCTTGCCAGATAGGTTGGATACCAGCACCCTGACCACCTCTGTTCAAAGACACCCTTGTACCTTGGTTTAAGTCCATTTCACCACCTGCAGGGTAGATACCCCAAGTAGTTCTGAAGTTTCCGTCTGGTGGAATACCAGAGTTGTCTCCATGGTCTCTTCCCCAGAATCCACCAAAACCAATCAAGCAGAATGGCATGCCTGGTGTAAACTGCGCAGGAGGAGCAGCAACGCTACATGAAACTGAAGATGGGTTTACACCAGACTGGTTAGTAGTCTGACGGTAGAAGTAGTAACGCGTTCTAGGATCAGACCTATCGTTGGCTACTGTATTACTAAAATTACCCTTTTCTACAGCCATGGTCCAAATGAAGTGAGTACCAATGTAATCACCAGCAGAACCTGAAGTTGTACCGTTACCATTATAGTTACCATTGTAACGTGGGTGACGGCTGTTAGGGTTAGCCTGCTTGCTTGAATATTTAAATTCAAAGTCTTGAGCAGTGCCGGTTAAAGAAGCTACAACGTTAGCGTTAGCCAATAAAGCTTCAATTTTACCTTTTGCACCATTGTCTACAAGACGAGTTGTCATGTAAGCACGGATCAACAAAAGTTTAGCTTGGGTTGCCCAACGACGAGCTCCTGCAGCATTTGAAACGCCATAGAAGTTATCGTAGAAACCAGGATAAGGTCCATGCGCCAACCTACCATCTGCTACAAGATCAAGTGTGTCACTTACTTCCTGTAACAATTTGATTGCAGCAGCATAAACTTCGTTACCCTTGGTAACAGCTGGGTTTGTATTATCAATTCCAAGGTTAGCCTCTGTATAAGGAACATCACCAAACATGTCGACAAGCGTCATCATGGTGTAAGCCTTCATTACTTTAGCCATACCTGCCTGAACAAACTTCTTCTGAGCAGTTGCAGTAGGAATCAAAATGTTTGCATGCTTGAATACTCCAGTATATGCTGTACTCCAAACACCATCAAATGAGTTTGGAGAATATGCTTGGTTGTAGGTTGGTCCGTACATTACAATTTGACGGGTCAACTCTTGACCAAAAGCTGAAGCTGAGTTAAATACACCTACGAATCCACTTTGGATAACTGGTAGGTAAAGATCTGTGTTGGCACTTTCAGGGGTAGGACCATTAGGGTTTACCAACAACTCATCGAGTTTTTTGGTACAGCTCCCCAAGAGGACCACCGACAGTGCGAAGATGTATATTTTCTTAAGTGTCATGTTCATCTGGTTTTTAAGATTAGAAAGTAACCCTTACACTGACGCCCATACGCCTTGATGTTGGACCTGAAAGATATTCAAGACCACGTACGTTACTAACACCCAAAGAAGAAGTTTCTGGATCGAAATTTACATTCTTAGGGAAGTTAGGCGCATTGTACCAAAGGTTTTGACCTGAAAGGGTGATTGACAATGATCCGAATGGTGACTTAGCCAAGACTGATGAAGGCAATGAATAAGAAAGAGAAGCTTCTCTCAATCTGATCATTGTTGCATCATAAGTAATGATATCAGCTACACCAAAGAAACCTGACAAGTTGTTGAAGTATGCAGCACTCGCACTGATTTGTACATCGTTTGGAGTACCATCACGCTTAACACCTGGAAGAATCAAAGGAAGAAGACGATCAAAGTCAGTATCAGCTGACAAACCACGACCAACAACTGTACCTGGAGTATACGCCAACATGTCGCCACCTTGTGTATAATCCCACTGCATACGAAGTGAAATTCCTTTGTAGCTCAAAGTACTGATACCTGTCAATTTGAAATCAGGGTTTGGATCACCAACTATACCTAGTGCATTTGATGAAACATAGTTACCGTTATTGTCAACAATTCTCAAACCAGTTGGCTTAGCGTTAACAGCAGTAGAACCTGTATCTCTCAAAGCATAAGAAGCTTGGATCACACCCAAAGGATATCCATCGATTGCAAACAAACCTTCGTTGCTGAAACCATCGATAACGATTTGTTTGATATCAGAAGGAAGAGAAACTTTATTCCTGTTCTGGAAGTAGTTTACATCAACCTGCCAGTTCCAATCTTTGTTACGGATTACGTTGTAACCCAACTGCAATTCAATACCCTTGTTACGAACAGAACCTGCGTTGATTGAAGTAACAGTAAATCCAGTAGCAGGATCCAAAGAACGAGAAAGAATCTGATCTTTTGAGTTTCTATTGTAATAAGTGAAGTCAACATTCATTCTGTTGTTGAATAACTTACCCTCGAAACCAAATTCATATTCTTGCAATAACTCTGGTCTCAAATTTGGATTTGGAAGTGCATTTGAAATACTGTTCGAATTGTAAATGTTAGATCCACGATCAACGAAAGTATTCGTATTGATACTAAGAACTGGACGAGTAGTATAAGGAGAACCGAAATTCGCACTTGTAGAATAACCAGCACGCAGTTTCAAGTAGTTCACCACATTGTTGTTCTGAAGTGCTTCGATAGCAGCCGTTGGAATAAATGATGCACTGAATGAAGGATAGAAGATAGAACGATTAGCCTTCTCTAAGTTAGAAGACCAGCTGTTTCTACCACCCACAGTGAAGTACAAGTATTCTTTATAGCTCAATAAACCTTGAGCGAAAGCACCCAAAGAAAGGAACCTAGATTTGAAGTCGATACGACCACCATCTTCAGTATTGTTATCATGGATAACGAAGTTGTCGTGATCAAATAGACCAAATACAAGCTGTTGAGTAGAACGCTGTCCTGTTTGCTCATAAGAACGATCTTGTGAGTTCAAACCTGCGTCAACATTCAATCTCCAGTCAGAGTTCAAATCTGCCTGCCAGTTGTAAAGTAAAGAGTGGTCCCAAATCATGTTAAAACCACTAACAGTTCTGTGGAAGCCCAATTGGAAGTCGTTACCACCAACGGTGCCACCTTTGTTCTGAGAATAGTAGTTAAAATCACCATATTGGTCATAACCCACACGATACATGATGTTCATGTTCTTGGCGATGTCATACTTAACTGACATGTTACCGAAGATCCTGTTGATCTTTTGTCCAGTAAATGAGTTGTTAACAGTCCAAAGTGGGTGTTGAATATCGTTAGAAGGACGATAGTAAACTGAAGAACCATCCAATGGGTTAGCATAAGGCAAACCAAAAAGGTCAACAGCGATCGGTGTATACAATAAGTTACCGAAAACTGAAGATGCTGATGGGTTAGAACCGAAACCAGTCGCAGTTGGAGGAGCTTTGAAATCTGTGATTGCATAGTTGAAAGTACCATTGATGGTCATCTTGTTGCTCAACTTTGCAGAACCACCCAATCCAAAGGTGTTCTTGATAAGGCGGTTACCTGGAGTAAAGCCTTCATCGTCCATATAAGTGTAGTTAGCATTGAAGCTAGTACCGTTACCAGTGCTAGAAACACCAACTGAAGTTGTCTTGATCAAACCTGTGTTGAAGAAATTCTTCACATTATTATAAATAGGCTTGAAAGGAACTTTTTGACCCTGGAATTGAGGGAAAGCAGCAGCAAGTGCAGCTGTATTGTATGGGTGGTTTACTGAATCGTATGGACCAGGAGCTGGCTTGAATTTTGCTCCCCAGTTTGAGAAGAACGCAAAACCAACTGACTGATCGAAACCACCACCATATGAATACTGGTAATCTGGAAGGTTAGCTACAGTGTTCTGGAACAAAGATTGTGAAAGGGTTACTTCCATTTTCTTGTTAGAACGCTTAGTAGAACCGTTCTTAGTAGTTACCATCACCACACCATTACGACCTAATTCACCGTAAAGGGTAGTTGCACTCAAACCTTTCAATACACTGATGTTCTCAATGCTGTTTGGATCAAGATCCAAGAAACGGCTTGAAGTAGTGTTACCATAAACGAAGCTTGCTTGGCTGTTGGTAGACGCATCAAATGGAACACCATCCACGATAAATAGTGGAGTAGAGCTACCAGAGATGGTATTTACACCGCGGATAACGATGTTTGTACCAGAACCGGACATACCGCTCGCGTTAAGAATGTCAACACCAGGAGCCTTACCATTCAAAAGACGTACAACGTCTCCATCAGGACGAAGCTCAAGTGCCTTTTTGTCAACAGAAGCAACTGCATAACCTAGGGCTTTTTTCTCCCTGCGGATACCTTGCGCTGTTACAACTACTTCCTGAAGACCAGCAGTAGATGATTTAAGCTGAATGTTTGATAAATTAGAACCGGAACGAACCTTCATAGGATCGTATCCAACGTAAGTCACCTCCAACACAGTGTTGAGGTCCTTTACAGAAAGCGAAAATGTACCATCAGCAGCAGAGGTTGTACCCGTTTGGGTACCTGCTACTTTGATTGATACACCCGACAAAGGAGAGCCATCGGCATCCGATACCTTCCCCTTTACTACTGTTTGCGCAAATACCCCTGGTATTGCAAAAAGCAAACAGCACATGAACAGTGTAAGTTTTCTCATGCAGTTGATTTTTGTTATTAAAACGATAAATGTCCGATTGCGAATATAACAATTATTTCACTTTTAAGAACAAAACATTAAAAAAACATCTTTATTTGTTTAACTTTTAATAAAAAAATATTAAGCAACGCCAAACCGATTTATAACTTCATCGCAACCACTCTATTATATATTACCATGCAAAATCAAATTAAGGTGTTCAAACTATATAGTATAATTTTATATTTATAAATTATTCATTTTCAATATTTAAATAAAATTTACACACATCTTTAACCATCACCAACTGATCAGGGTATTACGCCAAAAGTTATCAACAGCTCGAAAAATTAATTTTGAAATGTGGGATCAATCTGTAATTTAGTGGGAGAATTTAATGGGTTAGTAAGTACTGAAGGGTCGGCTTTTGCCGGCCCTTTGGTTTTTCTGTCAATTCTTGTCAGCTTATCGTTAAAAATTGATATTAATTAATCGCAACGTGACGAGTATAAAACACATAATTAAAGTTTTATCATCTTCAGACTTTTTCAAATCATTACTACTTTCACGCTATGAGTAAAATCAAAAAAGCATTTTTCTGTAAGCAGTGTGGTTATGAATCTCCGAAATGGACAGGTAAATGTCCTGCTTGTAATGAATGGAATACATTCACTGAAGAAATTATTCACAAAGAACAACCTCAATCAAAAGAAAGCTGGAAAGAAAATCAACATAACAAGAGTATCATCTTACAAGAAGTTGTTGCAGAAGAAAAGCAACGCATCATCACAAAGGATGATGAATTGAATCGTGTATTGGGTGGTGGAATTGTTCTTGGAAGTTTGGTCTTGGTTGCGGGCGAACCAGGTATTGGAAAATCAACATTGTTTTTGCAAGATGCGTTGATGATGCACGATTTAAAAATTTTATACGTGAGTGGTGAAGAAAGTGAACAGCAAATTAAAATGAGAGCAAACCGCATCAATATTCAACATGATCAATTTTACATACTCACTGAAACATCCACCCAGAGTGTGTTTCAAGAGATTAAAAAAATAAAACCTGACTTAGTCATTATAGACTCTATTCAAACAATTCAATCACCTTACTTAGATTCATCACCAGGTACTATCTCGCAAATCAGAGAATGTACCGCAGAATTTCAACGCTTCGCCAAAGAAACACAAACACCTGTTTTTTTAATTGGTCATATCACCAAAGAAGGAACAATAGCAGGTCCAAAATTATTAGAACACATGGTTGATACTGTATTACAATTTGAAGGTGATCAACACTATGCCTATCGTATTTTAAGAACAACAAAAAATAGATTCGGGTCAACTGCAGAATTGGGTATTTATGAAATGACAGGAACAGGAATGAAACCCGTAAGCAATCCTTCAGATATTTTAATCAATCAAAAAGAAGAACAACTTTCTGGTATCGCAATTGGTGCAACAATGGAAGGCCTTCGTCCTTTGTTAATTGAAGTACAAGCATTAGTTACTCCATCAGTATATGGAACTCCTCAACGAACAGCAAGTGGATTTGATTTAAGAAGATTGCAATTACTATTAGCTGTGCTGGAAAAAAGAGGAGGATTTCATTTCGGCACAAAAGATGTTTTCGTCAACATCGCTGGTGGTCTAAAAATAGAAGATCCTGCAATTGATCTTGCCATGGTTTTTGCACTTTTAAGCTCCTATGAAGACATCCCACTTTCCCAAAAAATTTGTTTTGCAGGGGAAATTGGTCTCAGTGGAGAGATCAGAGCGGTAAATCGGGTCGACCAAAGAATCTCTGAAGCAGAAAAACTGGGCTTTGAGGGCATCTATATCAGTAAATACAACAGAAAATCTGAACCTCACAAAGGAATAAAGACTATCTCGGTGGCTTTGATTGAAGAAGTTTACCGGACAATCTTCAAGTAGTAACAATTGATGATAACCAAAGCAATTGGCGCTATTTCCCACCTTTTGTATCCCTCTATCTGCTTTGGATGCAAAAAAAATGAAATTGAGACAAATGAATGGCTTTGTATTCAATGTCTAAGTACATTACCATTCACCGGTTTCGAAAACACCAGAAATAACCCTGTTGAACAACTTTTCTGGGGTAGAACACCAATCGAGATTGCTAGCAGTTGCTTTTTCTATGTCGAAAAAACGCCCATTCAACGACTCATTCACGAAGTGAAGTACAAAGAACAACAACAATTAGGGAGATGGCTTGGACAATTGATGGGAAGACAGCTGCAGACGATTTTTCAAATGAAAAAAGTCGACTTGATGTTACCAATGCCCTTGCATCCTAAAAAACAACAACAACGAGGTTACAACCAAGCAGTACTTCTTTGTGAAGGCATCCGGGCAACCACAGCATGTGATTTTTCAGAACAAGTATTAATCAGAAACACCAATACCCAAACACAAACCAAAAAAACCAGGATGGAGAGATGGAACAATGTTAATGAGGTATTTGACATTACTGATGCTCAACAAATAATGAACAAGCACATCGTATTAATAGATGATGTTATCACCACCGGGGCATCAACAGAAGCATGTGCTGCTATATTATTAAAAGAGGGCGCTTGTGCTGTTTCTATTTGCAGTTTGGCTTATACACTTTAAAAAGACTAAACTTTTACAACTTTTTTAAAACTGATTCGTTAGTTTAGTTAGAAGAAAAATAAAACAACTATGATCAGGTTATTAATTATCGCTTTCGCTTTTTTTGCTGCAGGTCCAGCTAACATATACAAGTTCAAGGTACCATCAATTGATGGAGATACTATAGACTTTTCTAAATTCAAGGGAAAGAAAATTCTTATTGTGAATACTGCCTCTAAATGCGGTTACACCCCTCAATATGCTGAACTTGAAAAATTGCATAAAGCTTATAAAAACAAGCTGGTCATAATTGGATTTCCAGCAAATAATTTCGGTGGACAAGAACCAGGGTCCAATGCAGAAATCAATGAGTTCTGTCAAAAAAATTATGGTGTAAGTTTTACGATGGCAGAAAAAGTTTCTGTTAAAGGAGATGATATCCATCCACTTTTCAAATGGCTTACCTCTAAAGCTGAAAATGGTGTAATGGATGCAGAAATAAGATGGAACTTCACAAAATTTTTACTTGACGAAGATGGTAAACTCCTAGCAGTTTATCCAAGCAAAGTGAATCCGATGAGTGAAGAAATTACCAAACATCTTCAATAACGACATCTCCAAGTTCTTGAGTATCTTTACGCATGCTTTTTTCAGAAATACCTGGACAGCTGAGCGTAAAGAAAAAATTAATTGGTCTTTTCCAAAACAATAGACTAAGTCATGCCCTTTTATTTTTAGGTAAAGAAGGCAGTGGTTCTTTACAACTAGCGATTGCTTTTGCACAATATATCCTTTGTGAAAAAAACAATGCAAATACAAGTGCAGGTGATTCACTATTTGGAGAAGCTCCAACTAATTCTACTGAAATAAGACAAAACGCATGCGGCACTTGTCCTTCTTGCAAGAAAGCTTCAATGCTGATGCACCCTGATATTCATTTCTCATTTCCAACCATCACCAAAACTGGCGTTGATAAACCTGTATGCAACGACTTCATTACTGAATGGAGAAGTTTTGTTGCTACAACTCCATTTGGCAATGCATACGATTGGCTGCAAAGTTTAGGTGCAGAAAATAAACAAGGAAATATTACCGCCCATGAATGTGAAGATATCATTAGAAAACTCAATCTAAAGAGTTTCGAAAGTGGTTATAAAATTCTAATTCAATGGATGCCAGAATACATGGGTACCTCTGGAAATAAATTATTAAAATTGGTTGAAGAACCCCCAGAGAAAACATTGTTCATCTTTGTTGCAGAAGATGAATCAAGAATTCTTCCCACCATACTTTCAAGAACACAATTGATTAAAATCAATCAACTTGAAGCAAATGATATTGCCAACTGGCTAATCACCAATCAAGCAGTGCCAAAAGAAAAAGCTGCATCGTTAGCTCCTATTGCACAAGGAAACATGAGAGAAGCATTTCAACTATTACACCATGCTGATGAGGATTGGCAAGCCTTACTTAGGGAATGGCTTAATGCAATATTGAAAAACGGTCCGGCTGCTCAAGTGAAATGGGTGGAAGAAACCAGCAAATTGGGAAGAGAAAAACAAAAACAATTTCTAAGTTATTTTATCCATCTGCTTTCTATCTCAGTCCATTTAGCCAATTCTCCAGTACAACCCTCAGTTTCAGATGAAGAATTGGATTTTGCAACACGTTTATTAAAATTAATATCTACGGAACAGATAGAAGCAATGGTGGATGAACTAAACCAATCCATCTACCATATTGAGCGCAATGCAAATGCAAAAATCCTATTCATGGCCCTTACCCTCAAAATATATCACATCATAAGGGATAAATCAGTAATTTTGATTCACTGATAATTTTGGAAATGGGATGTAGTTCTTGCGGCACAAAAAATGGAAAGCCTAGCGGTTGTAATAGCAATGGCGGTTGTAGCTCCGGCGGATGTAACAGATTAAATGTTCACGATTGGCTGGCCAATCTGCCATTCACTGATCCTGCAGTTTCGTGCAGAATAGTAGAAGTCACTTTTAATAACGGAAGCAGAAAAGAGTATTTCAAGAATACCACTCTTCAACATTTTAACAAAGGTGAAGTGGTAAGCGTAGAAGGTGTAGGTGGTTTTGATGTAGGCACAGTCAACCTCAGCGGTGAACTTGTAAGATTACAACTCAAGAAAAAAAGAATTGCAGAAGATAGCGCTGACCTCAAAAAGATTTTAAGAAGAGCAACAGAAGTTGATATTCAAAAATGGCAAGAAAATAAATCACGCGAAAAAGAAGCACTTGCCAGATCACGTGCAATTGCCAAACAGCTTAATCTGGTAATGAAAATTTGTGAAGTTGAGTTTCAAGCCGATGGTAGAAAAGCAACTTTCTTCTATACAGCTGAAGACCGTGTAGACTTTCGTGAATTAATTAAAATTTACGCAGGTGAATTCAAGGTGAAGGTTGAAATGAAACAGATTGGTGCGCGACAAGAAGCTGCAAAAGTGGGTGGAATTGGTAGTTGTGGAAGAGAACTGTGTTGCAGTAGCTGGTTAAATGAATTCAAAAGTGTAACGACTGCCATGGCGCGTTACCAAAATTTAAGTATCAACCAAACTAAATTAAGCGGACAGTGTGGTCGACTAAAATGCTGTCTCAATTATGAACTTGATACCTACTTAGATGCCTTGCAACATTTCCCTGAGCATGCTGATGTTTTAGAAACAGCAAAAGGAAGAGCGCAACTCATCAAAAAAGATATTTTCAAAAACCTGATGTGGTATACCCTACCCGACAGCAATAAACAATATCCACTCAGCATAGATACCGTTCGTGAAATCAAAGCAATGAACAACAAAGGTATCAGACCTGAAGAACTAGAAACTGCTGATGTTGCAACTGGAACAAAAGTGAAAGAAGTTGAACCACAATTTGTTGATGTTGTCGGTCAAATCAGTTTACGTTCTTTGGAAAGAAATGCACAGAAAAGAAAGTCGAAGGGCAATAGGGAACAAGGAACAGGGAATAGAGGACCCAGGACCAACCAACCAACCAACAGGCCAGCAAATGAAGGACCAAAAGCACGTCCTCAATTAGATAAAGACTCGAATCAACAACCAAGAACTAAGCCTAGCATTCAAATCAAGAAAGGAGATAACTAGTTACCCAAACTAGTGGTGCTGCAAATAAAATTGAATCAAAGCGGTCAAGAAATCCTCCATGCCCAGGCATGAAATTTCCACTGTCCTTAACCCCTGCCAATCGTTTCAACCTGCTTTCCGCCAAATCTCCAATTGTTCCTCCTATAGCGCATACTAGCGAAATAACAAACACTTCATAGTTGGCGTTCCAAATCAAATTAGCTACCAAGGAAATCAAACCAGCACTTAAAATAATCCCACCCAAGGTACCTTCCCAGGTTTTTTTAGGCGACCAACTTGACAAGGGTGTTTTCCCAATGAATGACCCTACAATATATGCCATGGTATCATTGATCCAAATACCAACTACAAGCAGAATACAAATAAACTTACCACTAAACTGCCCAATTGCAAGCGAGAAAAGACTATCACTGCTGTCGTGCGACCAAATCCAGCCAGAACGAAGATTAACCAACAATGCCAATGTGATAGACAAATAAATAATGCCCCCCATCGATTTTGCAATTTGTAGCCATTTCAATTGTCGGTCAATAATAAATCTTATGGGAATTAAAAAAGTCCCTATTTGAACCAACCAACTACCT
>JBEASE010000055.1:0-13822 GCA_041162625.1 Bacteroidota bacterium
TTCTTTCTTGAGAAAAACCGGCACATCTTTTCCGTTGATAGTCCGGGTAAAAATTACTTGGCGGTTAGCCGACTGATCATATTGGTTCACCCACATTTTAACGGGATGTTTTTCATCAGGTTTTAAATAATGATTTCCACCATTATTTCCCAAGACCAAATCAAGGTCACCATCACCATCGAGATCTGCTGCAGCCATAGAACGCCACCAGCCGAAATTGTTTGAAAGTGATGTATTCATTGGCACAAATACGCCTGACTTCAAGGAGTATGTTTCAACACCTGTCCACTCTCCAGCTAGTATTAATTCTTCTAGTTTGTCGCCATTCACATCTGCATATACAGCACTAGTATACATACCGGGCTTAACTTGAGCAGTGGTATTTTTTTGAATAGCAAAGTTTCCTTTACCATCATTCGAATAATACGCTACCTCTGGAAGGAGTCCGTATTGCACCGGCACAGAACAACTTGCGGTAAAAATATCTTGATCCCCATCGCCATCAATATCTTTCACAAGTACAACACTTGTATTACCGATAGCAGGTGGGAAAGCATTATCCTTTTTTGAAAAATTACCTTTGCCATCATTTAAGTAAAGACGATGCAACATAGGTTTGGACAAGGTAGGACGATTATTTCCACCTGAACCTACAAACAAATCCATATCGCCATCTTGATCAGCATCAAAGAATTGAGCAGCTACATAAGAATTGAGCAGCTACATCTTCTGGTTCTCTTTCTTGCTGAAATAATGCTTCATTGGTTTTTTTAAACCCATTTGCAGTTTGAATATAGAGTTTAGCCGCATGCGATGTAGCACCGCCGATGAATACATCTTCTTTGCCATCTCCATTCACATCTGCAATAGCTGCACGCGGACCTTCACGGGAAATCAAACGAGGTATATTTCTTTCTTGATAGATATCAACATAATTGTCTTCTTCCGGTACATCCAATGCAGCTTGAAGTACACTAGAAAAAATTGGCTTGTTTGGAGAAGATTCGATAAAAGGCTTATCCGTTTTTGAAATATTAAATTGATAAACAGAATCAGCTTTGATATTGGTAATAGTGCGGCAAGTGAAGTTTGGCCAATAAATTTTTATTGAATCTATTGCAGGATTATTACCTAAGCCAAAAAGTATTTTTAAATCCACTGAAGACTGGAACCCTCTATTGGGAATCAGTTCACGTGTTTGTTTTGTCCCATTTTGATAGAGCTCAACTTTCGTTCCAATTGCAAAACGATTTGGTGATTCACCTTCAAGTTGAATACCAATATAATGATGCTTTTTAATCTCCCTACTGTTGTTTTTATAGATGAAGGCAGGTTGATTTAGATTGTTCACGACCAAATCAAGGTCGCCATCATTATCTAAATCACCATAAGCCGCACCATTAGAAAAAGAGCCTGTTTTAATTCCTAATGAATCGCCTGCATCATTGAACCTGAATTCCCCTTTGTTGAGAAACAATTTATTTTTAATTGGACGAGAAGGCATTTTTTTAATCACCTCATCTACTTCTTCTTTTTTACCAGTAACCACCATGCGTTGTACCACTTCATCTGCAAAGAAATCAATAAAATCCTGATCGGTGAGATCATGGTAGATACCATTACAAACATAGATGTCTTTCAACCCATCATTGTCCACATCAAACAATAAGGCACCCCAGCTCCAATCGGAAGCTGCCACACCAGCATAATGTGCAACATCACTAAACACACCTTTGCCATTGTTTTTCTGCAAAGTGTTTTGCATGTATTGGTAATAAAAATCAGATTTGATTTTGTATTTAAAGACATCATAACTTTCAAAAGATGTTGTCATTTTCAGACGCTTATCGTCGTCTGGCAACATTTCAGTAACAAATATTTCATTTTCACCATCATTGTTAAGGTCCGCCATATCAGCGCCCATGGAAGAATGGCTAAGGTGTTGAACACGTTTTATTAGTTCTTCACTGAAGGTTCCATCACCTTTATTGATGTATAAATAATCTCTTTCGAAGAAATCGTTGCTCACATAAATATCCGGACGAAGGTCACCGTTTACATCACCTACTGTAACCCCTAAACCAAAGCCAATCAAGCTTCCATAAATACCAGCTTTCTCACTCACATCAATAAACTTTCCACCTTCATTACGCAAGAGTTTATCACCACCACCTTTTAAGACATCTGCAACAGGCCAGTCTTTCGCTCTTAATTCACGTTTATTAGAATAGTTGAGTGTATTAACTGGAATGAAACTATTGTTGAGAATATAACAGTCTAAATCACCATCTGCATCATAATCAAAGAAAGCAGCATGTGTAGTAAAACCATCATCGTTTAGGCCATAAGCAGCAGCCTGCTCTGTGAAATGCATTTTACCATCGTTGATCCACAATTCATTTTCCGTATCAACACCAGCTTGGTAACCTGCATTACAAACATAAATATCTAAGAATCCATCTTGGTTGATATCAACCATGGCAACGCCTGTGCTCCATTTTTTCTTGTCTTTGAATCCTGCTGCTAGGGATACATCTTCAAATTTCCAACCACCTTTATTGAGATAAAGTTTATTGGAGCCCATGTTAGCTGTAAAGAAAACATCTGCAAGTCCATCATTGTTAAGATCACCAATTGCTACACCACCGCCATTGTAAAAATTACGGTAACTGAAAATATTAAATTCTTTCGTGTTGACTGTTTTATTTTCAAAGTCAATACCCGTGTTTTTCATTTCTTCCAACAAGGGTGTGGAAGCATTATTACACGATAATATAAATAGCAATGATGCAAAGAAAAAAGTCCTACTCACGTTTGAATTTTTATTACTCTCTATAGATGTTTCTATAAAAAATAGTCCACAAATTTAACTGATTAACTGTTAAGACATTTTTTAAAATAAGAAAGGCCGTCTTTCAACGGCCTTTCTTATAATCAAGATTTAATTAGATTAATAACCAGGATTTTGAGACAAGTTAGGGTTAACAGCTAGCTGTTCACTTGGAATTGCGAACAACAAGCGCTCTTCACCAGATGCTGGCTTTTCAGTCCATGCACCCAAGAACTTACCAAAACGAACTAGGTCATTTCTTCTCCAACCTTCCCAGTACAACTCACGGCTTCTTTCATCAAGAAGATTGTCGAGTGTCAAAGAAGTGAAAGGAGTAGCACCACGCTTAGTACGGATGGTGTTAACGATAGCAAGACCATCACCAGCTCTACCAGTTCTTAGCAATGCTTCAGCTTTCATCAACCATACGTCAGCAGCACGGAAGATTACATATTCGTTTTCAGCTGGGAACTCAACTTTGTAGTCAGGTGCGTATTTAACAACACGGATACCAGTGATTTCAAGATCGTTACCAGTTTCTTTCAATTTAACTGTCTTTGTATAAGCAAGATTGTTGTTTTTTCTATCCTTTAAAGGAGCGCCATTTTGGTCGAACTGTTGCCCAGCAAGAAGACCAACCTTCAAACCAGAAACATCAGTTACACCAGGATAGCTAGCAGACAAACGCTTGTCACCTGCTTCAAATCTGTCATAAGTTTCAGCAACAGTTGTGAAACCGTTCCATCCACTAGGACGCTGATTGTAGTGAAGAGTACAATACCAACGAGATTGGTTGTTACCACCACGAAGACCGTTAGTATTTTCAAGCGCGTAGATCATTTCTTTTGACTTGCTAGAGTTAGCAGGACCGAAAGCATCAAAATAGTTATCATCCAATTGGTACCCGCTATTAAGAATTTGATCAGCAAGTGCAATAACTTGGTTCATGTCAGCAGCATCAAAGGTTGGAGCCTTTCTGCTTCCTGCATAAACACCTTTGTTAAGGAGCATTTTCATCATCAATGCACGAGCTGCATCTTTGTTTGCTTTGATGGCAGAACCAACAGGCAAATTAGGAAGTGCTTCAGACAAGTCTTTCATGATAAAATCATAAGCAGTCTTACCTTTCAATACTTCTGGAAGTACTGTTACTTTGTCGAGGTCAGTTCTTACTGGAACTTGATCCCAACCGTCAAGGATACACCACATAGACAACGCACGGATGAACTTAGCTTCAGCAGCTTGTTGAGCTGAAGGGTTCAACGCAAGTACGTTAGATGCAGCATACTGCGCTTGAAGTAATTCACGGTAAGTATCACGAAGGAAAAGGTGGTCAGCATCCCAGTTGTGGCTGTGCAATACACGCCATACACCGTTATCATCCCAGTCCGGACCTCTTGTAGGGCCGATGGTTTCATCTGTAGTGTGCTGTGAAGCAGCCCAGAATCTAGATTGATCCTGGAAAGGGTTGTTAAGTGCGTTGTAAGCACCCTGAAGAACGTCAGCAACATTTACGCCGCCTTCAGCAACTGCTTCTACGCCACCCCTGTATTTTTCTTCAAGCTTGGAGCAAGATGCAAGCACTATAGCTCCAACGAAGAGGATCAGAAGTTGTTTGATATTCATAATCGTATTTTTTTATTTTAATTATAGGCCAAATGAAACACCAAGGAGAATTGTTCTTGCAGTTGGATAAGGGATGTATTCGATACCGAAAGAAGGAATACCATCAACTTGCTTATCAACGTTCACCTCAGGATCGAAACCAGAGAACTTCGTAATTACGAAAAGGTTTTGACCAGTCAATGAGATGTTCACGTTACGGAAAGCCTTACCGATGTTACCAACGTTATAAGATACCGTAGCGTTAGCTAGTTTCAAGTAGTTACCACTTTCAAGGTAACGAGTTGAAGGAGCGATAGCATTAGATATTGCTTCTTTTGCTTTGTTATCGCCAACCAAAGAGCTAGCAATGTTTCTAGTTCCGAGGTTACCGATTGGGAGAACTGTGTTAAGGGTGTTGTTATAAATAACATGTCCGAATGCACCGTTCATATTGATAACAGCAGAAAACTTCTTATAGTTCAAATCTGTTGTGATACCTAACAAAGTTGTTGGGTTAGGGTTGCCAGAATAGAACAATTTATTTCCATCATTGGTATAAATACTCTGACCGTTTGCGTCGATACCCTCGAACTGACGAAGATAGAAGACGTTAAGTGGTTGTCCACTTACTAGACGTTGAGCACGAGCACCAGAGATACCCTGTCCACTCAAACCACCAGTTTCAAAGAATTGGTTACCGAAGTCTCTCAATTCATTCTTCAAGAATGAAGCATTGATACCAGCATTCCAAGAGAAATCCTTTCCACGAACCAAAGCAGCGTTTACAGCTACTTCAAAACCAGTGTTTAAGATGTTACCGGGAAGGTTGATCCAATATTTAGCAGAACCGGGAGGACCAGGCTGTGCAACGATTTGTTCAAAAAGAACTTTAGTAGATGTTTTTTGGAACCAATCGATGGTACCCCAAACACGGTCGTCAAATAAACCGAAGTCAGCACCAACGTTTATCATATCTGATTGTTCCCAAGTCAAATCTGGATTACCAAAGTTAGAACGGGTTACATCGTTAGGACCATTGATTTGATAACGGTTCAAAGAAGCTGCTGCAGGGAATTCTTGGTTACCTGTTCTACCCCAACCTGCACGAACCTTCAAGTTGTTAACCACCTTGTTGTTAGCCAAGAACTTCTCGTTAGATAAGTTCCATGCCAAAGCGAAAGAAGGGAAAACACCATATTTGTTGTTAGCACCAAATTTGCTCGATCCATCCGCACGAACAGTTCCAGTCAATACCAAACGATCTTGCCAGTTGATTACCGCGCGAGCAAAATAAGATTGCAATTCAGTAATTGGACCAGCACCAGATCCTATACCACGACGGTTACCTGGAGCATTTTGTAAATAGTTATAATAAGATAGGCCAGCGAAATCTGCGAAATCAGAACCACCCATACCATAAGAAAGGTTATCATATTTCATGTACTCATAACCAGCAACAGCATTCAAATTGATATCTGAAGTGATTTGGTTGTTATAAGTCAATGTATGTGTCAACTGCTGAGTATTTTGCTCTGCAGTTCCAACAGAAGCAGATCCAAGGTTACCTTGAAGGTTCAAGAAACGCTTAATCTCGTTCTTTCTTACACCAACACCTTTACGAATAGAGTACAAAAGACGATATTCCAAATTGTTATTGAACTTATAATAAGGAGAAACACTCGCAAGTACTTCTGTAGTATTTACATTATCATCATAAGCCTCAAGCATTGCCAATGGATTGATACTGGTATTACCAAACTGAGGAATAACATACACACTACCATCTGAATTTCTCAATGGGTGAGTTGGGTTCCACTGAAGTGCGTGGCCAATCAAACTACCCTGGAAACCAGCGTCGTTAGAAATTGGAGCAACATTTTCAATGCTCTGAGCAGTAAATAAGTTGAAATCCAAGCCAAGCTTTTTGCTATCAAGGAACTTATAAGATCCACTCAAGCTAGCAGTAGCTCTTTTCAAACCAGACTCTTTAATAATACCCTGCTGATCTGTTAAACCAATAGAAAGACGATACTTACCAGCATCGTTTCCACCGCTTACAGAAGCGTTGTAGTTCTGGGTAACAGCATTACGAAGAATTGCACCAAGTGCATCTACATTGTCTCCATAGTTACCGCTTGTAGCACCATACTTAGTTAATGCAGCTCTGTACTCATCACCATCCATCACTTCAAAACGCTTCATGATGCTAGCTACACCAACACCTGCGTTGAAATCAATTTTTGGAGCACCAGCTTGTCCTTTCTTAGTAGTAATCAAGATTACACCGTTAGCACCACGAGAACCGTAGATAGCAGCGGCAGATGCATCTTTCAAAATTTCCATTGAAGCGATGTCATTAGGGTTGATAAAGTTCAATGGGTTTGCACCTGGAATTCCTCCCAAGTTGTTACCAAGACCTGGACGTGCATTACCACCATCCAAAGGCACTCCATCAACTACAAACAATGGTTGATTACTAGAACGGATAGAAGAGTTACCACGGATACGTACAGTTGTTCCACCACCTGGAGCACCAGAGTTGTTAACTACCTGTACACCGGCAACTTTACCCTGGATCATTTGATCAGCAGCAGTAAGTACACCTTTGTTGAAGTCCTTGGCTTTAACTTGTGCAACAGCACCAGTTTGGTCCTTCTTACGAGCAGAACCATAACCAACAACAACAACTTCATTCAAGTTAGAACCTGAAGAAGCAAGAACAATATTCATGTTGTCAGTAATGTTAACCTCGAGCGTTCCGAAGCCAACTGAAGAAACAACCAATACTTTAGCATTGGCAGGCACACTGAGCTGGAAAGATCCATCAGCTGCAGTTGAAGTTCCTGTTGTGGTTCCTTTAGCAGCAACAGATGCACCAGCAACTGGTGATCCATCTTTGCCATCTGTTACCTTACCAGAAACTGTTTTGTTCTGCGCAACAGCAACCTGAAATGCAAAAAGCATTACTACAGGAAGCAACATTGCTTTGAGTAAACGTTTTGGGGTCATATACAGTGGTTTAAAAGTTTTAAGTCTTGCAAAATATGTATTTTTTACATATCCAAGCATTATCGTTTAATTTTTTACAAACTTTCTCTGTTGAGCAACTCCGTCAGAAAACATGAAAGAAATTAAACAAAACGAAAGGTTGGGAATAATATAAAATATAAAATATTGAATTTCAATAGTTTATAATCTAACTCCACTAACCAGCATCCCTAAGACAACAGACAATAAAAAATTGCTGCTTTAAAAAAAATTAAAATTTCAGGAAATTTTCAAATTCTTATATTGCAAAGGTTTGCGAAAATGTTTTCGGTTAATAAATCAATAATATGACTACAAAAGCAACTTTAAAAAATATTGCTTCAATGCTGGGAATCAGCATATCTACTGTTTCAAGGGCGTTGAAAGATCATCCAGATATTTCTGATGAAACCAAGAAAAAAGTAAGAGAACTGGCGGATTTGATGGATTATGAGCCAAATGCATTTGCTGTTTACCTACGGACGAATGAGAGCAAGGTAATCGGTCTAATTGTACCTGAAATATCAAACTACTTCTACCACTCCTTTGTTGCTTCAGTTGAGCAAGAGGCCAGAAAAAAAGGATATAGTTTAATCATACTCCAATCTGCAAATGATGCTGCAGTTGAGGAAGCAAACCTAAAACTCTGTAAGCTCAATCGCGTAGCAGGAATTTTTGTGGCACTCACTTCTGAAACCAGGGATATGGCAACTTTCGATAGAATAAAATCGTCTGGTATACCAATTGTATTCTTCGACAAAGTACCTGAAGACAACCACTATGTAAAAGTTTGTCTTGCTGATCGTGAAGTAGGTAAACTTGCAGCAAGAACAATTTTCGATAAAAAGAAAAAGAAGGTTTTCGCTCTTTTTGGCAACCCTAATATTTCAATCACGAGAAAAAGAAAACAGGGATTGGTTGATGAACTAAAAAAACTATCTCCTTTTATAGAAATTGCTACTGCTACAGCTAACAATACAGAAGAATCGATGCAAGCAACATTTGATATACTTAGCAACAAATCAAAACCGGACTTGATTTTTTGTATGAGTGATGAAATTCTCACTGGCACCATCATGGCCATCAATAAGAAGGGACTAAAAATACCCAAAGACATAGGTGTGTTGGCCGTAAGCAATGGATTCATACCAAAAATATGTAACCCTGAAATTACTTATATAGAAACCAGTGGTGCTATCCTTGGTAAAAAAGCAATGAAAACTTTTATGGAAGTACTCGAAAAAGGGATCATCAAGAAACTGGATGTTATTGAATCAAAATTAGTAGAAGGAGGTTCAATTTAATTAGAATTGTATACCCACGAAACTCTTTCTTTTTATTTGCTCATAAGCTTCCTGATTAAAAGTATACAACTTACCAGGTCTGTGCTTCACATTTTTTTCCATTTCACCAACATCAGTTAACAAACCAGTTGTAAATAATTTTTTCCGAAAGTTTCTTCTGTCAAACTCTATACCCAATATCTGTTCAAACAGCAATTGAAGATCTCTAAGTGAGAATCTTTTTTCCAGCAAATTAAAGATGATGGGTTCTTCTTGAATTTTTCTTTGTAATACGCCTAAACAGGTATCCAAAATCTGCTTGTGATCAAATGCCATTGACTTGATGGAAGCAACTGAATGCCAACTCAAAGCATTATCCATTGTTTTCAACTGATAATCTTTGATGTTTACCAAAGCTAAATAAGCAGTAGTAATAACACGCCCAGACGGATGCCTGTTCACCGAACCAAAAGTTTTTACTTGCTCAAGAAACATATCAGTCAAGCCCGTCCTTTCTCTCAGTACTCGATAGGAGGCCTCATCCAAATCTTCATCTGGTCTTAACAAATCCCCAAGCAAAGACCATTGTCCTTTGTATTGAGGAAGATCACTTTCAATTAATAAAACTTTCAGTATTCCACCATCATATCCGAAAATGACACAATCAACAGAATGGGCAACTTGAAAATTTGCTTTCATCTTTACAGTTGAAGTATTGATATTTGGTTTAGGCAGTTCACTCATATGGCTGTAAGGTTAGTAAGATTGCCGCAAAAATAATTTCAAATCAGTATTCACAAAAGAAAATCTATTATTCTACTTTTACCTTCAAGTCAATCGCATGTATTCTACAGGAGAAATCAAGGATTTACAAGAAAAGAGCAAGTTATTCATTTCTAGGGCACAAGATGAAGAATTTTTGATTCAAAACATCAAGGTGTTGAGGGAGCTTATTCAGTTTCATGAACATCGCTATTATGTAATGAACGACCCATTGGTGGCTGATTTTGAATTTGATCAATTATACAAGTCGCTAGAAAGGGTAGAACAAAAACATCCTGAATTAGTGACCATTGATTCTCCAACGCAAAGAGTGGGACCAGGATTCACCAAACAATTCAATACGGTTCAGCATCTTGTGCCTATGCTATCCCTAGAAAATTCCTATGATGAAGAAGATTTATTGGATTGGGACCGCAAAGCAAGAGAACTCTCTGAATTAGATGAAATAGAATATTGTGTTGAGCCTAAGTTTGATGGTGCAAGTATTTCCTTGCTGTATGAAGATGATGTATTTGTGCGAGGCGCTACAAGAGGCGATGGTATTGCAGGAGAAGATATCACACTCAACCTCAAACAAATCAAATCTATCCCGCTATCTGCAAAATTTTCTGCATATGGTATTCAGCAAGCTGAAATCAGAGGGGAAGTATTGATGAATAAAACCAACTTCAAATTATACAACGAACAATTGCTAGAGCAAAATCTTCCTCCTCTTGCCAATCCAAGAAACGCAGCATCAGGAGCATTGCGTTTAAAAGATGCCAAACAAGTTGGAAAACGCAATCTCGAGGCATTCATTTATCAAGTTGCTTTCACCGGTCAATCAACAGCTCAATCTAGTGTACACACCCATTCAGATACGTTGAAGATGTTATGGGAGCTAGGATTTAGAAGTCCTGTTCAAGAAAAACAAACTTTTAAAGGCATACAACAAGTCATTGAATTTTGTAAATCATTTGAAGAAAAAAGAGACGACTTACCTTATGAGATTGATGGATTGGTTATTAAAGTCAACCCATTTCAACTACAGGATAAACTGGGTATGACCACCCATCACCCTCGTTGGGCCATTGCTTATAAATTCAAAGCTCGTCAGGCTTCCAGTAAATTATTGCAAGTCGATTTTCAAATAGGCCGAACTGGAAGCATAACACCCGTCGCCAAAATTCAACCTGTGCCAATAGGCGGCGTAACCGTTTCCTCCATCTCCTTACACAACCAAGATTTCATCAAGGAGAAAGACATCATGCTGGGCGATACCTTGCTGGTTGAAAGAGCCGGCGATGTTATTCCTTACATCGTAAAATCTTTCCCAGAATTACGTGATGGATCTGAACAACCTATTGCTTTCCCAACAAATTGTCCGATTTGTAATACTGAACTCACCAAGTCAACAGACGAAGCTGTATGGAGATGTCCAAATGACCTTTGTGACGCTCAAGTGGTTGAACGCATGATTCATTTCACCAGCAAAGACGCAATGGACATTCGCGGATTGGGCGAAGCCAATATTCGAAAATTTCACGCATTGGGATGGTTACCCAATATCCCTGCTATGTACAACCTGCCCTATCAGGAATTGAAAACCATGGAAGGCTTTGGCGCTAAATCAATCACCAACCTACAAGAAGCAATCGAGAAATCAAAGTCTCAACCACTATACAGATTGATCAATGCACTAGGCATTCGCTATGTAGGTGAAACCACTGCAAAAACATTAGCACAAGCCGTAGATCATTTACTCGACCTGAGCAAAAAAGAAAAAGAAGAATTACAAAATATAGAAGACGTTGGCGTGAAAGTAGCTGAGAGCATCTACCAATATTTCCATCAGGAAAGTAACGTGAAAAATATTTCCATCAGGAAAGTAACGTGAAAATGTTGAAGGAACTAGAAGCAATGGGACTCCAATTGAATAGTATTAAGCAAGAAAAAATAACCGACGGAAATTTATCTGGAAAATCTTTTCTTTTCACTGGCACCTTGTTCAAACTCAAACGCGCGGAAGCAGAAGCCATGGTAGAAGCTCAAGGCGGTAAAATATTGTCTAGTGTAAGTTCTAAACTCGACTACCTCGTAGTTGGTGAAGATGCAGGTTCTAAATTGGAAAAGGCCAAGAAGATTGCATCAATCAATATATTGAGTGAAGATGAATTTATTAAACTGTTAACCGTTAACGGTTAACAGTTTAATATTTTACCCAATCAACCCCTTCCCAACCAAATACTCTGCAATTTGAACCGCGTTGGTTGCAGCACCTTTGCGCAAGTTATCGCTCACGATCCACATATTTAAAGATTTAGGTTGGGTCTCATCTCTTCTGATTCTTCCAACAAATACTTCATCACGTTCATGTGCATCTTTTGGCATTGGATATTGTTGTGTTGAAGGATCATCCACTACAACAACACCAGGTGCTGCAGCTAACAAGCTTCTTACTTCAGCTAATTCATATTCTTGATCAAATTCAATATTCACACTCTCACTATGTCCGCCCATTACTGGAATTCTAACAGTAGTTGCAGTGACTTTAATAGTATCATCCCCCATGATTTTTTTGGTCTCTAAAACCATTTTCATTTCTTCCTTGGTATATCCATTTTCAAGGAATACATCAATCTGTGGAATAACATTCAAATCAATTGGATATTTGTAAGCCATTTCCCCTTCAACACCACTGCGCTCATTCATCAACTGATTCACTGCCTTCACACCTGTACCTGTTACACTCTGATACGTGCTCACAACAATTCTCTTGATGGCATAACGCTTGTGCAATGGAGCCAACGCCACTACCATTTGAATGGTAGAACAATTCGGATTGGCAATAATCTTGTCATTTGCTGTGAGTTCATTTGCATTTATTTCAGGAACTACCAATTTTTTGGTTGGATCCATTCTCCATGCCGATGAATTATCTATTACCGTTATGCCCGCCTCAGCAAAAGCAGGTGCCCACTGCAATGAAGTTCCACCACCCGCAGAAAACAAAGCCACAGCTGGTTTCATGTCAATAGCAGTTTGCATACCTACCACCTTGTACTGTTTCCCTTTGAACTCCACTTCTTTGCCTACAGATTTTTCAGAAGCTACGGGAATCAATTCAGTGACAGGAAAATTTCTTTCTGCCAAGACTTGTAACATTTTGGTGCCGACTAAACCTGTTGCACCCACGACTGCGACTTTCATTTGCTTTTCTTTTTTACCCTTGTAGGGTGGTTAAAAAAAAGCCTCCCAAATCTGGAAGGCTGTTACTTATTTGAATCATACAAATTGGAACTAACCTTCCCTGTGGGACTGTTTACCATTCTTTTTTGTATGTTTTATCATTTTCATTGTGGTTGCAAAACTAATCATGAAAGAATTTTCTACCAAATATTTGTTGTTTCTACACTTTCAGCTTTTCACTGCCTTATTAGCTTCATTGAATGAAACATAAGCTAATACTGATCTTTACATTAATTACTGAACTTCTTCATGCCCAAACTGAACGTTATGGAGTAGTGATACATGAAATAATGGCCGACCCAACTCCTGTAATAGGACTGCCCAACACTGAATACATTGAACTCCGCAACACCTCACAACAATCCATCAATCTGCTGAGATGGAAAATTGATAATGGCACAACTACCTCCACCATTAGCAGCGCCTATATCTTAGAGCCCGATAGTATAGTATTACTCTGTGCAAGAACGCAAATGCTTGCTTTCAGTGAGACCAAGAATTTAATTGGACTAACCTCTTTCCCTTCAATAAGTAATGATGGGGACCAAATCACATTAAAAAATGCTGAAGATAAAATAATTCATGCCATAGCCTTTGAAACATCATGGTATAATTCGGCAATAAAAGCCAATGGCGGATGGAGTCTAGAGATGATTGATGCGCTTCAACCTTGTGCACGCAATAACTGGAACGCATCAATTAATGTGAAAGGTGGAACACCTGGATTCAAAAATAGTATTGCTAATAAATGGAATAACAAAGACTCACCTCACATATTACAATGCACAGCATTGGATAACAGTAAACTATTATTACTTTTTGATAGCCCTTTAGATAGTTTATCGCTTGCAAACAATTCACACTATCAATTAAGCAATCAAGCTATTAGTGTCACAAACTCAAGCCCTGTGGCACCGCTTTTTAATGCAACAATACTCAACCTAAACAGCAAACTAGATAGTAATCGTATCTATACTATTAATGCTAATAATATTCAATGGTGCGATAGAAAAAACACAACAAACTTTAGTATTAAAACGGGACTATCAAAATATCCCGAAAAAGG
>JBEASE010000120.1:0-3450 GCA_041162625.1 Bacteroidota bacterium
GTATGTAAACTGGAAGAAGTGCCATGAACAAGTACCAGTGGAGTGCTATCGTTTGGATTGCCTTCATCTCGATAATGAACACTCATTCCCATAACAGGGATGAATTTTGAATGTTCATTGGTGTATTTCCTTTTCAGTTCTTCCAAAGGGATATCTGATTTATACAAGAAACCCATTGCAGTTGCAATACTTATGGCTAGGGTCAAAACTATTTTTGTAGTCATTTTGCTAACTGTATTTAAGGTGTCCCAATAAATTCAATATTTACTTCTTCTCCTTCACTAAATAAAGATGATGCAGTATATACTATGAGATTTGTATCCTGATGTTTTATTGTAATTTGATAGTAGTTGCCATAGAATACAATTTTTGCAATAGATGCGTTTCCTTCAGCTTGCTTAGTTGTACTGATCAGAAGTTCTTCAGGGCGAATAAATTTTCTAGTTTCAGGTATTTGTAATTTTTCTCTCAATGGATCTGCAAGTGCAATGAAATTAAATTCACCGAGAAGTCCCGCTACATAAGCATTAACAGGATAATAATAAATTGATTTAGGTGGACCTTCTTGTATTATTTTTCCTTCATGAAGTATCACAAGTCTATCAGCCCATGAGAGAATATTTGTTGGGTCGTGAGAAACTAATACACAAGTCACTTTTTTATTATCGCAAAGTTTACGGACAATTTCGTTGATTAGTTTATTATTAGATAAATCAAGGTTGGTGAAGGGCTCATCTAGTAACAAAAGACTAGGTTTTGTAACCAACACTCTTGCAAGTGCAATTCTTTGTCGTTCGCCACCTGAAATTGCGTTTGTCTTTCTGTTTAATAAATGATCAATCTTACAAATTTTCAATACTTCATCAGCTTCTTTTACCTCCATTTTGCTAGCCATTTCCAGCAATTCCTCTACACGGTAGTTGTTGAGCAATTCAAAATGTTGGGAGAGGTATCCGATTTTTTTATGTCCAGGTATCAATACTTCATTAGGGCCTTCTATTCTCTTTTGTTCAAAATATGCTTCCCCTTTTGATGGCTGAATTAAGCCAGCCATTGTTTTCATCAAAGTACTTTTCCCCGAGCCTGTTTCGCCAATCAGTGCCAATCTTTCATAGGGGTAAATGGACAAATTGATATTGTCCAATATTAATCTTCCCCCTTCCGATTTGCCGATCTGGCTAAGCTTTAATAATTCCACTTTACAAAGGTAAAGACTTGTTTATCCACTTCTCACATAATTCAGTAAATTGAATGCACAATTCACGGTTATGAAAAAATTCTTGATCTTTCTTTTTGCAATTAGCACATTGTATGTTTCTCAAGCACAAAAGAAATACGCTGAAAAAGAAGTAGAAGCTTTAAAGTCACAGTTATCTGATGGAGTTGGTAAACACGCAAAAGATATTCAGGTGATGGTTGATCAGATTTTTAGTTATTCTGAATTGGGATTTCAAGAATGGGAGACTTCTGCCTTTATTATCAGTGTTCTAGAAAAAAATGGTTTTACCGTCGAGAAAGGTATTTCCGGAGTTCCAACTGCCTGGATGGCCAAGTGGGGGTCTGGATCACCTGTGATAGCTTTGGGTAGTGATGTGGATTGTATTCCAAAAGCTTCACAAAAGCCTGGGGTTGCTTACAGGTCTCCAATTGTAGATGGGGCACCTGGACATGGCGAGGGGCATAATTCCGGACAAGCAGTTATTATATATGCGGCCATTGCCATGAAAGAGATGATGGAAAAACAAAAAATACCTGGAACAATTGTAATCTGGCCTGGTATTGCAGAAGAGTTAGTGGGTACTAAAGCTTGGTACATCAGAGATGGCTATTTTAAAAATGTAGATGCTTGCATTTTTACACATGTAAGTGGCGACTTCACATCAGATTATGGAGATAATGGTGGAAATGGATTGGTGAGCGTGCGATTCGACTTTGAAGGTGATGCAGCACATGCTGCAGGTGCACCATGGAGAGGAAAAAGTGCTTTAGATGCTGTTGAATTGATGAATGTTGGATGGAATTACAAAAGAGAACATCTTAAGCCTACCAATAGATCACATTATGTTGTAGTAGATGGTGGTGATCAGCCAAATGTTGTACCATCAAAAGCAAGTGTGTGGTATTATTTTAGAGAGCGGACTTACGAAGATATCAAAGCAAACTATGAGGCGGGTATCAAAATTGCACAAGGTGCAGCCATGATGACCAACACAACTGTGTCTTATCAAATTCTTGGAACTGCATGGCCTGGACATTTCAATAAGCCTTTAGCTGAAGCCATGTATTCGAATATCAAAAAAGTGGGAATGCCACAGTGGGATGAAAATGACATGACCATGGCCAGGTCGGTTCAAAAATTAGTAGAAGCTCCAGCAAAAGATAACCAAGGCAGACCAATAGATGGCTTGAGAACAAAACCTGATAGTATTAAGGGTTCTGTCTCTTTTTCATGGGGGGGAGGTTCAGATGATATTGCTGATATTTCTTGGAATGTTCCTACAATTGTTTTACGTTTTCCAGCAAACATACCAGGCACAAAAGGACATCATTGGGCAGATGCAATTGCAATGGCTACTCCAATTGCACACAAAGGTTCACTTGCAGGGGCAAAGGCTACTGCATTGACTTTGTTCGATTGTTTCACCAATCCAACAGTAGTTGCTGAGGCGAAAAAATATTTTAAAGAAGTCCAAACAAAAGATGTTCAATACAAGCCATTCATTACAGAAAAAGATCCACCTGCAATTCATTTGAATCAAGGAATCATGCAGCAATATAAGGATCAACTTAAGAAATTTTATTACGACCCAAGTAAGTATTCAACCTATATGGAACAATTAGGCATCACTTACCCTACTATTAATAAATAACTCAAAACGATTTTCAATTTATACAATGAGTAACAAACAAAACAGAAGAAATTTTTTGAGTACTGCTTCTCTAGGAGCAGGGGTGTTTGCTTTTTCTTCCTTCACCAATGAGCAGGATATTCCTAGTAGCATAGAGCGATTAAAGCCAATGGTAGATGGTGTAGTGCCTATTAGTGTTGAAGAAAGAAAGCAAAGAATAGCCAAGGCGCAGCAGTTGATGCAAGAGCAGCAAATGGATGCCATATTTATGGAGGGGACTGTCACCTGTTCATACTTTACTGGAATGCGTTGGGGACAAAGCGAAAGAACCTTTGGTGTGGTGATTCCTGCAAAAGGCGCAATCGCCTATGTTTGTCCTAAGTTTGAAGACGACCGTGCAAAGGAACTTATCAATCCAGTATTCGGTGATGAGTTACGTTGTTGGGAAGAACATGAAAGTCCCTATGAACTCATTGTTAAAATTGTAAAAGACCGAGGGTTCAAACACAGAAGAATTGGGATGGAAGAACGTGTTCGTTTTTTCATTGCAGATGGTGTGAGAAAAGCTGCTTCAGGTTTTGAGGTTGTTGATGCTACACCA
>JBEASE010000014.1:0-57749 GCA_041162625.1 Bacteroidota bacterium
GGAGAAAGGTTTATCCTGCTATCGTCCCACTCGGACAAATAGAATACCTGTTAAATGAATGGCATAGTCCGCAGGCCCTCACTGATCAAATGACCAAACAAGGTCATCAGTTTTTAATCATTGATTGGGACAATGAGCCTATCGGTTATGCATCCTATGTTGTTAAAGATACAAATGACCCAACTCGATATCGCTTAAACAAACTCTATATTCAACCGGAAGTACATGGTAAAGGCATTGGTAAATTTATCATCAGGCACATAGCTGAACAAGTAAAGCCTTTAGGATGTGCTTTCCTTGAATTGAATGTTCACAAGAGAAATCCAGCTGTAGGTTTCTACAAGCGAATGGGCTTTGAGATAACACAAGAGCTTGTTACAGAAATTGAACACGTTTATCATGGAACTGGACCTCATTAAAAATGAGTGTTAATTGTGCTTTTTACCCAATATATGTTAGCTTTGCGCAAAATTTAAAAACGCCATGTCAACTATCGCACAACTCGACTTTGCATTACCTTACAAAGTGAAGGATATAACCCTAGCTGAATGGGGAAGAAAAGAAATCAGATTAGCAGAAGCTGAAATGCCAGGTTTAATGGCGCTTCGTGAAGAATACGGTGCATCTCAACCTTTGAAGGGTGCAAGAATTGCAGGATGCTTACACATGACCATCCAAACTGCTGTACTCATTGAAACCTTGGTTGCTCTTGGTGCAGAAGTAAAGTGGAGCTCATGTAACATCTTCTCTACACAAGACCATGCTGCTGCTGCAATTGCTGCTGCAGGTATTGGTGTTTTTGCTTGGAAAGGACAAAGCATTGAAGAAGCTGATTGGTGTATTGAGCAGACACTTTTCTTTGGCTCTAGCGATCGTCCTTTGAACATGATCTTGGATGATGGCGGTGACCTTACGAATATGGTATTGGACAAGTACCCAGAATTAGTACCTCACGTTAAAGGTATCTCTGAAGAAACAACTACTGGTGTACACAGACTATATGAGCGTGTTGCAAAAGGAACACTTCCTATGCCTGCCATCAATGTAAACGACTCTGTAACCAAATCTAAGTTCGATAACAAATACGGTTGTAAAGAATCATTGGTTGATGCTATCAGAAGAGCTACAGATGTAATGCTTGCTGGTAAGGTAGCAGTTGTTGGAAGTTATGGTGACGTAGGTAAAGGTTCTGCTGCTTCTCTTGCTGGTGCAGGTTGCCGCGTTATCGTTACTGAAATTGACCCTATCTGCGCACTACAGGCAGCTATGGATGGATTTGAAGTAAAAAGAATGATTGATGCAGTTAAAGAAGCGGATATCGTTGTTACAGCTTCAGGTTGCCGTGATCTTATCACTGGCGTACATTTCAAAGCAATGAAAGACAAGACCATTGTTTGTAACATTGGTCACTTCGATATTGAAATTGATGTTGCTTGGTTGAATACCAACTATGGTCATACCAAAGACACCATCAAACCACAAGTTGACATCTACAATGTAGATGGCAAAGACATTATCTTGTTGGCAGAAGGCCGTCTTGTTAATCTTGGTTGCGCTACTGGTCACCCAAGTTTCGTGATGAGTAACTCATTCACCAACCAGACCTTGGCACAGATTGAATTATGGACAAACCACGCTAAGTACGATAAGAATGTATACGTTCTACCTAAGCATCTTGATGAAAAAGTAGCACGTCTGCACTTAGCAAAAATTGGCGTTGAGTTAGATGTACTTACTCAGGAGCAAGCCGATTACCTCGGAATTCCTGTTGCAGGTCCATTTAAATCAGACCACTACAGATATTAATCTTACTAAATCGTATCAAACCCGACCTACTTCAATTGGTCGGGTTTTTTGTTGCTTTTAAATGCTTTCTAGACCGGTTAAAGGGTTATTTTTACAGTTCAACTGATGAGGTATCATGACAAGACTTTCTGTCAACATCAATAAAATTGCAACCATACGCAACAGCAGAGGTGGTAACAACCCCGACCTCATTAAGGTAGCCTTAGATGCTGAACGATTTGGTGCTGAAGGCATTACTGTTCATCCAAGACCTGATGAAAGACATATTCGGTATGATGATGTAAGGGGGTTAAAAAAAGTGCTCAGTACTGAGTTCAATATTGAAGGAAACTGCAAGGAGCAAAAATTTATCGACCTGGTTTTAGAAGTAAAACCTGATCAAGTCACTTTAGTTCCTGATGCGGAGAATCAACTTACATCAGATCATGGTTGGGATACGATTCAACATAAAAGTTATCTCACAGAAATAATTGCAGTGTTTAAGCAAGGAGGTATCAGGACCAGTATTTTTTGTGATCCGGAAGTGAAAATGATTGAAGGTGCTGCACTTACTGGAACCGATAGAATAGAGTTGTATACAGAACAATATGCTAAAACATATCATATAGATAAATTAAAAGCTGTAGCACCTTATGTTACAGCAGCTGAAGTAGCCCATAAGCTTGGACTAGGAATCAATGCGGGACATGATTTAGATCTTAATAATCTTTCATTTTTTTCACAGCATATACCTCACCTAGATGAAGTGAGTATTGGGCATGCATTAATTTGTGATGCGCTTTATTTTGGACTTGAAAACACCATTCAGCTGTATAGAAGACAACTAAACAAACAACTTTTTTAAATCTTAATCGTTTATAAAAACAAAAAACATGAAACATTTATTTTACGGAGCAACTTTTCTATTTCTTTTGACATTTGGCATCAATGCTTGTGCACAAAATGCAAAACCTAGTCCCGCTTTAACTGCCAGTGGAAAAGCAGGAAACGCAACTGTCACCATTAATTACGGCTCTCCTTCAGTTAAAGGAAGAAAAATATGGGGCGACTTAGTGCCTTATGGTAAAGTTTGGAGGACTGGAGCTAACGACGCTACTACTATCGAATTTAGCGCAGATGTAAATATTGAGGGCCAAACCCTTGCAAAAGGAAAATATGCTTTATTCACTATCCCTGAAGAAAATGGATGGACAATCATCTTCAATAAAAATCCAAAACAATGGGGAGCTTATAGTTATAAACAAGAAGAAGATGTATTGCGCGTGAAAGTTAAATCACAAAAATCAGCTGCTTTCAATGAAGCTTTGAAATTTGAAGTAGCAAATGACATGGTTCATATTTCTTGGGAGAACCTAACAGTGATGTTTAGTGTAAAATAAACCTATTCAATATATTAATTAAAAGAGCATCCAATAGGGTGCTCTTTTAATTATGCAACCACTTGAGGTACAATGGCATTACCCTACCCCAAGTTTCAATATCGTGCTTCCCGTCGGGCAATTCCAAGTAGGTTATGTGGTCATTTTGCTCGTACCCAATATTGACCAATTCCTCAATAATACCTAGCGTATCATCAATGGAATCAATTATCCCATTGTTATTGCGATCAGCTGTCTCGTCAAGCTGACCAGTCTGTAAAAAGAACCTAATTTCTTGCTGCTTTTTGTGCTTGCGAATTTTTGCATGCATAATTCTATCCCTCTTCTCAACGTATCCATTTTCAAGCGACTTTGAACGCCACCAAAATGAACCACTGAATACACCAACTGCTGCAAATAGATGCGAATGATCAATGAGCATATCAAACGCCATTAATCCCCCTAAAGAAAAACCAGCTAAATATTTTTTCCTTATCTCTGAATTACTGATTTGCTGTTGAAAAAAAGGAAATAATTCTTTTAATATAAAATTAGAATAAGCCCCTGCATTAGCTCCTCTTCCAAGATAATCTGGGACTCCCACAACACCATATTCTTGCTTTCTGTCTTTACCTGCGTGGATACCAATAACCATTAATGGGTAGTGGGATGAATGTTCAGACAAAATTCTAGGAAAATTCATTTTTTGAAGATCCTGACCATCGTTTACCAATAAAAGATCGATTATAGATATTTGGTCTGAATTTGAAGGGATATAAAAATCGACAAGCACTGCCCTAGACAAGAAACTAGAGTGTATTGAAAAGCTTTTTATTTCTACATTTTGTTTACGCATGACCCCAAGCAAATGTAAGAAATGATCTTCTTCCTAGAAAGCCTTGAAATCGAATAAATAAATCATTAACTTAGGAACACAACACCTCATTCATGAATAAGAAAATTGGTATTCTTCACGGAAAAGAAAGAAGCTTCCCAGAGGCATTTGTAAAAAGAATCAATGACAAAAAAGTTGATGGCATAATTGCCGAACCAGTAAAAATTGATAAAGTTGCACAAGGTGAACCATCGGGATATGCTGTAATTGTAGATCGAATTTCACAAGATGTACCTTTTTACAGAGCCTATTTAAAAAACGCAGCTATTTCAGGAACTGCTGTCGTTAATAATCCATTTTGGTGGAGTGCAGATGAAAAATTCTTTAACAATGCACTTGCTACCAAAATTGGAGTACCTGTTCCTAAAACAGTAATCCTCCCATCAAGAGAACTACCAGATGATACATCGGAAGCCTCTTTTTCTAACCTTGCCTATCCATTGGATTGGAAGGGAATCTTTGAATATGTTGGATTTCCTGCCTACATGAAGCCATTTGCAGGAGGTGGCTGGAAGAATGTTTACAAATTAAACAACATGGAAGAATTCTTTCAGACACATGCTGAAACAGGTCAGCTTGTTATGCTTTTGCAAGAAGAAATTATTTTTGAGGAATATTATCGCTGTTATTGCATAGGCAGAAAGCATGTACGTATCATGCCATATGAACCGAGAAATCCACATCACCTAAGATATGTTGCCAACCATAAACCTTCAGCCAAACTGCTGAAAACTATGGAAGAAATTGTTTTAAAAATCAACAATTATCTTGGATATGATTTTAATACAGTTGAATTAGCTATTAGAGATGGAATACCCTACGCAATTGATTTTTGTAATCCAGCGCCAGATGCTGACCTCAAAAGTGTTGGTGAAGAAAACTTTGAATGGGTAGTGGAACATGCAGCACTATTTGCCATAGAGACTGCTCAAAATTTAAAAACAGGAAAAGATAATCTCTCTTGGGGAGAATACATCAAAAGAAGTATCACACAAACATCACTATAAAAACACCAATATGATCAATTACAAACTCTTTACGCTTGGTATTGAGGAAGAATACATGGTGATTGACCCTCGTTCGAAAGAATTGGTGAGCCATGAACAAAAAATTGTGATAGAGGGACAAAAACTTTTAAGTGAAAAAGTAAAAGCTGAAATGCATCAAGCAGTGGTTGAAGTTGGAACAGATGTTTGCGCCAACATAGATGAAGCAAGGGCAGATATCACTAACCTAAGACAAACTGTAAAAGATATTGCAACTGGATTGGGATTCAGTGCAGGTGCTGCTGGAACGCATCCTTTCAGTACGTGGCGACAACAATTGATTACTGACCATATCAGGTACAAAGAAATTGTAAATGAAATGCAGGATGCAGCAAGATCCAACCTGATCTTTGGATTGCACGTTCACGTGGGAATGCCCTCCAAAGAAATGGCTATTCATATTGCCAACTCAGCCAGGTATTTTCTTCCGCACGTTTTTGCACTAAGTACCAATTCACCTTTCTGGGAAAAAAGAGATACTGGATTCAAGTCATACAGGACTAAAGTATTCGACAAATTTCCAAGAACGGGTATTCCTGATTATTTTGATAGTTATAGCGCATATGAGAATTATGTGAACATGCTGATTAAAACCAATTGTATTGATAATGCAAAAAAGATTTGGTGGGACCTTAGAGTACATCCTTTTTACGGAACTGTTGAGTTTAGAATTTGTGATGTACCATTAACCATTGATGAATCAGTAGCCTTTGCTGCTTTGTTTCAATGCCTATGCGTTAAACTCTATAAACTTCGTTTAGCCAATTTAAACTTCATGATCTATCCAAGGGTATTGGTTAATGAAAATAAATGGAGAGCATCGAGATATGGCATAGATGACAAACTCATTGATTTTGGAAAAGAAGAAGAAGTCAATACCCGTGCGTTGATATTAGAACTACTCGATTTCATTGATGATGTAGTTGATGAATTAGGGTGCAGAGATGCATTAAAAACCATTCATACCATCTTAGAAAAAGGAACTGGCGCTGATCGTCAACTTGCTGTCTATAAAGAAACGAATAGTCTTGAAGCAGTTGCCACCTACATTGAATCGAATTTTCTTGCCTCACTTTGATGTATTTTTGCAGTCATGATGAGAAATATTAAGGTGGCAATATTAGATATGAATGATGAAATGCCAAATGAAGGCATGAGGTGCATCAGAGACATTTTGCAACAAGCAAAAAATGAAATTTCTTCTGACATTAGCTGGGAAGAATTCGAGGTTAGAAAAAAAATACAGATCCCTACCCTTGACCATGATATCTTCATTTCATCAGGAGGACCAGGGAGTCCACTTACCAGCCTTGGAAGTGAATGGGAAAACGCTTACTTCAAATGGTTAAGTGAAATAGACAATTGGAACAGAAATCCAAACAATACAAATAAAAAATTTGTCTTTTTAATTTGCCATTCGTTTCAATTGGCATGTCGTTACTTTCAAATTGGTGAAGTAATCAAACGAAAATCAACAGCATTTGGGGTTTTCCCAATTCACATGTTGAAGCCCCATGGCTCAATTGATCCAATTTTTGATGGTCTAGGAGACCCATTCTATGGTGTAGACAGCAGGGATTACCAAGTAGTACAAACGAATACATCACGTGTACTTGAATTGGGTGGAGAGATTTTATGCATTGAAAAAGAAAGACCCCATATTCCATTAGAAAGAGCTGTAATGGCGATTAGATTCAACCCCTATATTGTTGGTACGCAATTCCATCCTGAAGCGGATGCACAGGGCATGAGCATGTATTTACAAAGAGAGGATAAAAAACAAACGGTAATCCAAAATCATGGAATAGAAAAATGGAATTCTATGATTGAACACTTGAATGACCCAGATAAAATAAGCTTAACAAATCGATTTGTACTTCCCAATTTTCTAAAACAGTCAATAGCAGCGTTACAAAACCCCTTTAGCTTGTCCTAATACACAACATTATTATGATTCAATCTATCAGGACATCTTATAACGAACAATTCACCAAAGAACGTTATGAAGAATTTCTAAGGGCTCTAGACAAAGAGTTTCCGGGTGCAATAGAATTCAGAGTTGCTGAAACCCCTGTTTTTGTCACCCAAGCAATAAGGGACAGCATGATAGCCTGCTGTGAACAAATCATTTCATTGATCAAATCAAGAGAATTTACAGCAAAAACCGAAAGAGCGATTCCGCCTAACGAAAGAATGGGAAATGAGGGAAAACATCCTCATTTTATTGCATTTGACTTTGGTATTGCCGAAAAAGAAAACGGAAGTCTCTATCCTGCATTAATTGAAATGCAAGGGTTTCCTACCCTATTTGCTTACCATGCCTACTTCCCGAAAATTCTTGAGCAATTCTTTACTATACCAGCTGAATTTTCTCATTATTTCAACGATCTCCACTTTGAAAGCTACATATCACTTTTAAAAAAAGTAATTATTGGTAACCATCAACCAGATGAGGTCATTCTTCTAGAAATAAAACCATACGAACAAAAAACCAGGATAGATTTTTATTGTACAGAAAAATATCTTGGTATAAAATCAGTTTGCTTAACTGCATTAATTGAAGAGGGAGATCAACTTTTTCACATAGTGGATGGAAAAAAAGTTCACATCAAAAGAATTTACAATAGAGTAATTGCCGATGAACTAAACAATAGAAAAGAAGAACTTGGCAAAACCATTGACTTTTCAAAAAACCATAATGTAGAATGGGTAACACATCCGCATTGGTTTTACCGTATTTCGAAATTTACATTGCCATTCATTCAACATGAGTGTATACCTGAAACAAATTTTCTAAACGAACTAAAAGAGATTCCCGGTGATCTAGAGAATTATGTTCTAAAACCATTGTTCTCTTTTGCAGGGCAAGGTGTATTGATTGATGTAACAAAAGCGGATATAGAAGCAATCCAGGATCCAGAAAATTGGATTTTACAAAAGAAAGTCAAATATGCCGATTGCATTACCACTCCAACTGGACCGGCTAAAGTAGAAGTAAGGTTGATGTACATTTGGGAAGAAGACGCCGAAAACCCTGTACTTGTTAACAATTTGGCTAGACTAAGTAAAGGAAAAATGATTGGCGTAAGATATAATGCAGACAAGGATTGGGTTGGAGGTTCAGTCGCTTATTTTAAAAAATAATTGAAATGATACAAATTGATCAAGTAAAAAAGAAAAAACTAATCGAGGGAATTATTGGACAATATGTGCATGGCGATACCACAACATTTGGATTTGTCACAATTGAAGCAGGAAGTCACCTACCCCTTCATCATCATCCACATGAACAAATCACCTATATGCTAGAAGGGAAACTTAAAATGCAAATTGGTGAAAAGGAAGTTGTACTTGAATCAGGCTATGTACAGGTTATCCCTTCAAATACACCTCATTCAGCTGATGCACTTACAGCTTGTACGCTGATAGACGTATTTAGTCCGGTTAGAGATGACTACAGAGAATAATCCTATTCTTCCTCTGTATTTTTTAGTGCCCCTAATAATTGATAGGCATTATTCAGAACAATACTGTTTTGTGGAATTTTTTCCAAACCACTAACAATCTCTGTCTTTCCATTACTACTTAACCCAGTTGTAACGGGTATCATTGCAAACAATTTATCTGATTTTTTATAAAAAACATATTGCTGATTCCCTGAACGAACTATTGCTTCATCAGGAAGAACAGCTACCTCCTTATTAGAAACTGCAACTTCTGCCTGTATCAACATACCTGGATAGAGTTGTGTAGGATGGACTGAAAAATGACAATGGGCAGTAGCTGTCCTGTCATCATCAATGCCTTTATTTACAAGAATCACTTGTGCTGGATACTTTTTTTCAGTTTCCCCCATGAAATGTATCTTAACCGTATTCCCTATTTTAATATATGGGAGGTCTTTTTCGAAAATAGTCAAGGCAGCATGTATATCATCAGGATCAATTAATTCAAACATGGTTTCTGTCGGTTGAACGAACTTGCCAATATTCACGTGCACTTTTGAGACATATCCATTTATTGTTGAGCGAATAGCCAATTGACCACTTATATTGGTCTCATTTAAACTTAATGGATCAATTCCAATCAGTTTTAATTTTTCAGATAAAGATTTTACCAATACTGATTGCATTTTCATTTCTGTTTCGGCCAATTGGTAGGATTTTGAAGTTCCGGCATTTGCATTAATCAACGCTTGCTGGCGTACAAACTCCTGTTTAACCAACTCTTGCTTAGCTTTTGCTGACAAATAATCTTGCTGTAATTGAACTATCGACTGATCTTCCATGAGTGCAATTATATCTCCTTTTCTGACTTGCATACCAGGAATGAGTTTTGTGTTGCGCAGGTATCCTCCCAACGGAAAATTCACTGAAACGATGTTTTGTGGAGGAAGATCTATTTTGCCTTGTAGCTGAATAGTGGAACTCATTTTCCCCATAGAAGTAGAACCCAACTGGAATGATAAAGTTTTTGCCTGCACATCATTCAATTGAACCTCGTCGTTAGACATTTGTTCTTCTTCAGCTGAAACATCAACTTTTTTTGATGAACAGGCATATGTAATAGTTACACAAACCATTAACAACATTAACTTGAGTTTCATGGTCAATTTTTTTCAGTTAAATAATAATAATTGGCTAGAATGATTTGCAATTGATAAATTTCTGTAGCATAAGCAATTTTAATCTGTAATGATTGGCTTAGCAATAAAGCCCATTCTGCGTAAGACAAGTCACCAGCTTTCAAGCGTATAGTCGCTTGATCACGCATTTCTTCAGCCAGTTTTAACCCTTCCCGCTCGTAATATTGTGCAGATTGCTTGTGTTGAATAAACCCAGATAAAAGTTTAGTATATTCAATATCCAAGAACTCTTTTTGCTGAGTTCTTTCTATTTCAGCAATTTCTTTTTCTAGAGAGGCTACTTTTACTTTAGCCTTTGAAGAACCGTTAAAAATTGGAATCCCGAGTCCCAATTGGAAAATACCAAACCGATTGTTACTTCCATAATACTTTTGAACAATTCCATCTGGAGTTTGCCAACCAATAATAGTTTGACTACTATACCCTAAATCAAATTTAGGTAATAATGCAGAGCGACTTAAACTATATGCCGCTTTTCGCTCTTGAACTATTGCATCCAACACTTTTAAAGAAGGGTGACTTGTAAAGTCAGGCAATGATTTTGAAATTTCAATAGTATTTATTTTTTCTAGCGTTGGAACAAGTAAATCATCTGCATTTATGTTTTGTTTAAGATCTTGAAGTAGTAATTGTCTGTCAGCAAGCAATTGCATTTTTTGAATCTTAATTTGCTGAAATTGCAATTCGATTGCATTGAAAATGCTTTTATTGATCTCTCCTTGTTGTTGCTGAATGACTGCAATTCGTCTCCATTCATTAAAGTTAGATTCAATTTCATCTAAAATTTGTGCCCTACGTTCAAGATCCATGATTTGATAAGACAATTCACGAACTTTTAAATGTAGCGATGCTCTATCCAAATTAATTTTAGCTTTTTCTAATTCGACACCTTTTTCGAAAACTTCTTTTTGTCTTTTATAGACAACCGGTAAATCAAACCCTTGATTGAGATACAATCTTGTGTCATTAAAAGCGCTGTTTATTTTCCCATATTCAAACCCAACAGAAGTATTTGAGATTTGAGCAGCTCTATTTTTTAATACTGAAGATTGTTCTATCCTTTTATTTGCAATTTTTATTACTGCGGCATTGTTATCAGCAAACGATAAAATTGAATCCAAGGGTAACAATACTTCTTTTTCTTGTGTTAAGCCTAAAAAAGGGAGTAGTAAAATGATAGGCAATATGGAAGCCACTTTGGCATTTCTGAACTTTCTTTTTTCCACCCATACATACAAAACTGGAAGAACAAAAAGCGTCAATAATGTAGCTGAAATCAATCCTCCTATAACAACAGTAGCAAGTGGTCGCTGAACTTCAGCACCAGAGCTTGTACTCAAAGCCATGGGCAAGAAACCAAGAGAAGCGACAGCAGCTGTCATTAAGACTGGACGAATCCTTGAAACAGTACCTTCAAGCGCTATTTCATCTACATTCATGATATTAGTTTGCATTGATTTTAGACTATTGAACTCACTGATCAACACTATACCATTTAATACAGCCACACCAAACAATGCAATAAATCCAATACCTGCAGAAATACTAAACGGCATATCTCTAATCCAAAGAAATAGAATTCCTCCGATCGCAGAAAGTGGAATGGCAGAATAAATCAATAACCCGTAACGAATAGATCCAAAAGAAAAATAAAGAATTACCAAAATCAATAATAGCGCCAAAGGGACTGCAATCAATAATCTATTTTTTGCCTCTGCCAAATTTTCAAATTGTCCACCAAAACTTACATAGTAGCCTGGAGGAAGCGTTATTTGTTTATCAAGTTTGGCTTGTACTTCTTCAACAACAGATTGTACATCCCTATCACGAACGTTAAATGCAATAGTAATCCTTCTTTTTGCATCTTCACGTTGTATTTGATTGGGACCTTCTTCAATTAGTACTTCTGCTACTTGATCCAGAGGTACATTTCTTCCATCTGCCGTAGTAAGCATAAGCTGCATCAAATCGGTCAAATCATCTCTATTCTCTTTATTCAATCTCAATACCAAATCAAATCGCCTTTCATTTTCATATACTTGACCAGCAACTTCACCTGCAAATGAAGCTCTTAGCATTCTGTTTACATCTGCAATATTTAATCCATATGCAGCGATAGCCTGCTTTTTATATTTAATAACCACCTGAGGCAAACCAGTTACTCTTTCAGCAAAGATATCTTTAGCGCCTTCTACTTTATGAATGACCTTCTCAAAAGCAGCAGCATATCGTGCTAGTGTATCTAAATTTTCTCCAAAAATTTTACAAACTACATCCTGCTTGGCACCTGCGATGAGTTCGTTGAAACGCATTTGGACTGGATACTGAAACCCACCTGTTAATCCTGGTACCTGACCAATTGCTGCACTCATCTTATTCGCTAATTCATCATAACTATCCGCACTTGTCCATTCGCTTTTATCCTTCAAATTCACAATAATATCTGTCATCTCAATAGGCATAGGATCAGTAGGGATTTCACTTGCTCCAATACGTGTAACAACACTTTTAACTTCAGGGAATTTTTTTAATACTGTTACTGCCTTGGTTGTAGCATCAACAGTCTCTTGCAAACTACTACCTGTGATGAGTCTTGCATCAATCGCAAAATCCCCTTCCTCAAGTTCAGGAATAAATTCACCCCCCAATGAAGAAGCAATAAAAAGTGACAACACAAATAATGCAAAAGACACAGTTACCACTTTAGCTGGATGCAATAAAAATTTCGATAAAACTTTCTTGAAGTTCAATTGAAGTGAGCGCATCATGCGATCGGAAATATTTTCTTTTCCAGATAATTTCTTACTTAAACCAAGACTGGTAATCATAGGGACATAAGTAAGAGATAAAATGAATGCCCCAACCAATGCAAAAGCTACTGTTTGCGCCATGGGCTTAAACATCTTGCCCTCAATACCTGATAATGATAATATAGGTATATAAACAATGAGAATAATTATTTGTCCGAATACAGCCGCATTCATCATTTTACCAGCTGCATTTTCAACAGTATCATTCATCTCATTACTAGTTAGCTTTAGCATCCCCTTATTTTTATCATGCAGACGATGAAGTACAGCCTCAACAATAATTACAGCTCCATCTACTATTAAACCAAAATCCAATGCACCCAAGCTCATTAAATTTCCAGATACCCCAAAAAGATTCATCATACTCACTGCAAAAAGCATTGAAAGCGGTATAACAGATGCAACAATCAAACCCGCTCTGATATTGCCCAAAAAGAATACAAGAATCAACAATACAATCAAGGCGCCTTCCAACAAATTAGTCTTCACTGTATTTAAAGTACGGCCTACCATTTTTGTTCTGTTCAAAAATGTCTTCACTTCTACACCCTCTGGCAATGTCTTTTCGATTTGCTTCATCCGCTTTTCAATACCCTGTATTACATGAGATGCGTTCTCACCTTTGAGCATTAAAACTACAGCACCTGAAACTTCACCTTTGTCCTCAAATGTTAGGGCACCATATCTTACAGGACTTCCTATTCTCACTTCAGCAACATCTCTAATATAAATCGGGGTACCTGCTGAAGTTGTTGATAAGTAAATAGTACTAATATCTTCAATACTTTTGGCTAAGCCTTCGGTGCGGATGAATAACAAACTTGGGCCTTTTTCAATGTATGCAGCTCCAGAATTCTGATTGTTCTTTTCAAGCGCATTAAACACATCAGTGAGGGAAACACCCAGACTCCGCATTTTGGCAGGATCTATTGCAACTTCATATTGCTTAAGCTTACCTCCAAAACTGCTCACATCAGCTACTCCAGGAGTGCCCATCAATTGACGTCTGATGATCCAATCTTGAATTGTTCTTAATTCAGTTAAGTCATACTGCTGCTCATAGCCTTTTTTAGGCTTCACTATATATTGGTATATTTCACCAAGACCAGTCGTTACTGGAGCCAATTCAGGTGAACCAGCTTCTTTTGGAATCTCATCCTTTACCATTGACATCCGCTCACTTACTTGCTGTCGGCACCAATAAATATCACGATCATCTTCAAAAACAATGGTAACAACCGATAATCCAAATCTGGAAATTGATCTAATTTCTTTGATACCCGGTATATTGGAGGAAGCCTGCTCAATAGGAAAACTAATCAATCGCTCTACTTCCAGAGAACCCAATGTTGGAGAAACTGTTATAACCTGAACCTGGTTGGATGTAATATCTGGTAAAGCGTCAACAGGTAGATTCAGCAACTGAATGGCACCCCAAATAATCCAGGCGAGTGTAAAGAGTCCAATTACTAATTTATTTCTGACCGAAAAACGAATAATAGCATTTAACATGGAGCAAGTAGTTTCAATACTTTGATTAGACGTTTATTTGCAACATTCCTTTTTGGTTAAAAGAGAACCCAAAAAGGAAAAAAACTTGCGTATAACTTCTAAAACCAATTTCATTTCCTAAATGTATTGAAAAAAGTCCTTTCTACGCTAAAAGAAAAACTAGGAGCAGCGCTAGCCATTCTAAAGGAATTCCCACTTAATTGAAATCTGTATCCAAGATTGATTTTAGTGTTACTATTCACAATTAACTGCATTGCTGGAGCCAAATCAACGAAATATGCTTTACGATCAATTGCATTGGAGCCAATCAATTCAAGATAAAAATTGAAATTAGTTTGCTCATAACTTTTATATGTGCGCGGGAAAAGCAAATATCCTGACGAAAGGGAGTAATTAAGGCTCCGATACCCAAAAAGACGAGGACCATCATATTTTAACCATCTTTCTTGATTTATTACTTCAGTCCAACCAATTGTGGTAGATACTGCTAATTTGTTGACCAATTGAGTGAAAATTAATCCAGCTTGAACCACCGACTGATCTCCATCTCCAGTTAATTCCTCATATCTAAGGGAATTAGCACTATATAACCCTTTTATATAGGCTGCAGCCCTAAAGTGACGGTGTATAGCATCTGAACTGAGGAACCGATATTTAACATATATACCTGCTGACTCCCATCTCATATCCCCACGTCCATACATATTGCTAAAAGTAAATACTGGACGAAACATCAGCTTTTTGTTTAACCCTATAGATGCTTCTGCCATATGACGACTAAGTAGAACCTTACTTGAAGGCCTATTTTCCATCATAAACTTGCCGTTATATTTTAACGAAAGTGATTTAGCAGGCACATTGGATGCAGGATCAGAAAACACATATAACTCTTGTGCAGCTAGCTGATTGTGAGTCGTTCCTACCAGGACCAACACCACTAAAGAAATCAACTTTCTCATTTGATCGTAACATGAAAGATATTCAACTCATGAACTTCATGATTAGGCATAACACATTTAGTGGTATTACCAGGCTTGTAGCAATCCAAATTAGAGCCGCCAACAACTTTTTTATGGTCTTTGGCAGTTAGATAGTCCTTGTCAATAACATGCAAGGTAATAGGACCATTGTACTCTTTAGATTTTACATTTACAAAATGGTAATAACTGTTTCCGACTTTCAAATGTGTATCATGTTCAAGTTTATGATTTTTCGCATCAAACTCAAGATGAAGTTGAGAGACAGAGAAACCAGCATCCTCTACTTTTTTTCTTAGTGCTTCTGGATCTACATGCTGACCTTCCTTGAACTTGATTTCAAATGCAGAAGCATTGAGATCAGTATCAACACTTTCAACGAAACTCAAAGAGGTTAAATTAGTATAAACCGATTTAGCACACATTGCACAGGTTAAACCACTTGCTTGTAAGGTGGCTTTTTTTATTTGTGCATTTGATACTGCTGTAATGAACAACAATATCACAACTGATGATAAAATCTTTTTCATATCAATAAGGTTTATTGCGCGGGCGCTTCGCGCCCGCGCAATGTTTATTTTTTAAAAAAATCAGAAATTAATGCTTGCTGCAATTTTTACAATCCTTACACTCTTTGCCATTTGCACATTTTCCGTCCTTGCAATTCTCACAAGCCTTTTCCTTCATACACTTACCATCCTTGCAATCCTGACAATCTTTGCCTTTTGTACACTTACCATCCTTACAACAATCCATCTGGCCTTGCTGCATCGTCACTTGAGCAGTTTGCTTTCTTTCATACTGGCAACATCCATGTAGTTTATTGTAGACTTCTGTAGGTGCTGTAAAATCTTGGGTATCATACCCTGCAGCTGCAATTGCCTGCTGAATCTTATCGACATCTGTCTTTCTTGCGTTATACGCAACTGAAAGCATTTTTGTCTCTTCACTCCAAGTGGCCTTTGTTGCTCCTGCGCCCACTGCCGCAGTTTCAATAACTTTTTTGCACATGCCGCAATTACCCCAAACTTTGATCTCTTCTTTTTTCTGAGCAGTTGCACTTAAAGAAAAAAATGTAAATAATACTATGGTTGAAAATATTGTTTTCATAAAATGAATTTTTTATACTGTGTTATTAATAAAAATTTAAATCGAAAATCCTAGTTGCGATGAACACCAAAAAATGGCGATTTAGTTGTTTGGAACAGTCTAAATGAGGTTTTCCATTTAGACCGTATGAACAATTCCAGTAAAAATCAAATTCTGAAAACGCAATTTCGGAGATAGATTGGAGGACTACCCAGGATAGTAATGAAACGACTGTTTAGGTCATCATTTGATATACCATATAACTGGACTATTGTAAAGTTTGGGGTAGGTTGAGGTACTACGAATTTGTAATCAAGTGAAACAGATGCAGATTTTTCTAGTTGACTACCATCTAATTTTACTATCTGTAAAAGATCATGGCAACATCCAGCATCCTCCATTCCGCAGTAACCACACTGTTCTTGCTGCTTTTCACCAATACTTATACCAGCAAGTTCACCCATACAGAAATGAGCACTCATTACTGTACCACTGCTTGCAGCAGTATAGACCAATAATAAAAGTATAGCAAGTAGCTTTTTCACACTACAAAATTAACACTTATTCTAATTAAAGGAAGTAATCAAGGATTTTTAACACTAGGTTAATTCACGAAATTCCAAAAAATACCCAGTCTAAATACCATACCCGGATTTGGATACAAAGGAGCAGCCAAGTTATTGTCCTTGAACCCAAAACCATATCGCTGGGTAATGGTATTTAAGTTTTCCACCCTAATATAAGTAGTGAAACTCCTGATTCGGAAGTTGGTGTAGGCGGCAACATCCGGACGAATAGCAATTTTTCTCTCGGTTTGATAGAAGAATTGGCCTATAAGAGGCGAATAATTATCGGCTAAATAAGGACTATAATACCTAATATCCAAGCCAGTTGAAATAACTAAATTACGAAATGGCTTACCCTCATAGGCCAACCTATTTCTGGTATAAATAAGAGGCAGATGAATAGGCGCATCCCCTGTAACAGTTTGCACATATAAATCTAAATACCATTTCCACCTCCTACTCAAATTGGTTTCTTTATTTAGACCCGCGCGAATAAAGTTAAACAAAGGCGCATATTGGTCGGCTTGCTGAAAACCATTAAAATAAGTATAGTTGGATACGAGAAAATAGTCCAAACTCACTCTCGTTCTTATTTTAGAAAAATAGAGGCTACCATTAATTGAAGTCACATTTTCATTACTAAAATCATCTTGTCTACTAACGGGGAATGGGAGGTTGCGCGTAAACAAATCAGAAGGTGTTCTATTGATATTCTCAAATCCTAATTCTAAGGCCCCAAATTTCTCTCCTAATGATCTCCGCAAATTTGCTTTAACTTGATAATTACCCAAGTCCCTACCTAACACAAAAAACTCACCATACAGTAACATGTCCCATTTCTTGTTTCGGGTTCTATTCCTATACTCACCATGAAGCACAGTATTCGTAAATCTTTCTGCACTAGGGACTGAACTTGGTGTATACAACAAGAAGGATGCTCCTGCTTTAATAAACTGAAGTGGATTCTTAGAATCAGGAAATTGAATAAGAGAAAGATCCGTTTTCAAAAGATCCATACCCGTCTGATAATTGACAGTATCAGGTACTGTAGTTATTGAATAGTTTTTTTCATAAAAAGCTGACGAACCTGATGCCTGTACATCTAAAAATTGATAATTGTACTTACTCATCTGTACTGTATTTTCAAACCTCAGCTTGGGTAGAAAATATCGTACAACAGAGCTATCTGTTACAATAGAATCCTTTTTACCAAAATCGTATTGTTGTCTTAGTAAAAAATGTTTATCTACATAACGATTGCCAGTAATCAATTTAACATTGAAAAAGTTACGTGAAGAAAATGCTGTTGCTGCTAAATTGGTTGGAATATTAAACCTATCCTCGTATGCAGGATTTGGATTCACTAAATACGATTCATCCTGAATTCCTCCATTCTCAGCACTTTGTAAAGCATTAGACATGAGAATGAGATAGGCATGATAACGTTGATTTTTTGAAGTAAAGTCAGTGTTGAACCGAAAATTATTATGATTCGTATTTTGTGAGTTGAATGTTCCTGGAGCGTTTAATAGACGATACTGAATCACAAAATTCCAATCGGGTGATATATTCTGTGTGTGAACAATGCTGATCTGTTGTTCTGCTTTACTACCTACCAAATAACCTAATTCAGTAAAAGGCTTGGTTGTATTCATGAAACGGGTATCTGCGATAGTCAACGCATAAGGATCAAAAGCATGAAAGCCCATATCCCATCCCGGTGATCTCAATGGAGAAAACAACAATGGACGAGTAGCATTTCCATTATGTCCTATTTGAATGTACTCAGGCTTCACGGGAACACGTTTGTAAAAATCAGCAATAGAGGAGTCAAAAAAACTATACCGTGCTGTATCCAAATATTTGAATCGCACATTTACAGAATCGTCTGAAAATTTTCTTTTCTCAAACGAAAGTGAATCTGATCCACCTGAACTACCAGAAGTACCCATTCTAGCGCCCATTCCCTGCATATTCCTACCTATTCCCCCCCTTCCTTGTGCTTTAATTTCAACACTGGAAAGAATGGTGAGAATGAAAATTATTCCACCTAAAAAAGTTGCTATGAGATGTTTACATTTTAACTGCATACCAATCATCGTGTGCTTCATCATTACTTCTAAACAAACAACTATTATACAGCTTGAACCAATGCTTTAAAAATAGATGTCAACTTAGGAGCAGCTTCATTAGCTGCATCCAACACTTCTTGATGTGTAATGACATTGTCTTCTTCTCTTATTCCTAAATCGGTAATCACACTCATGGCAAATACTTCCATGCCGCAATGTACCGCTGTAATGACCTCTTGTACTGTACTCATACCAACAGCATCAGCACCCACAAGTTTAATCATTTTGTATTCTGCCCTAGTTTCGAATGTGGGACCAGTCACACCAAAATAAACACCCTGATGTACATGAATACCAAAATTCTTGGCAATTTCTTCAGCTTTAATAATCAAACGCTTTGCATAAGGCTCACTCATATCAGGAAATCTAGGACCAAATTCATTGATATTCTTTCCCAACAACGGATTCTTTACGGCAAAGCTTATATGATCATTAATAATCATAAGATCACCTACTTTAAAATTAGGATGAACTCCGCCCGCAGCATTGGAAATAAAAAGGGTTTCTACTCCCAAAAATTTCATCACACGTATTGGGAAAACAACATCTTCAGCTGAATAACCCTCATAATAATGAATTCGGCCTGCCATTACCACCAATCGAACATCGCCTAAACTTCCAAAAATCAATTTCCCACTATGCCCTTCTACTGTCGATAAAGGAAAATATGGAATCTCTGAATAGGGTATTTCAAGATCAATCTTCATTTCATCAATAAATGATCCTAAACCACTTCCCAAAACAACACCTACTTTGATTTGATTGGCAGTTTTTGACTGTAAAAATGCTACCGCATCCCGGACCTTATCTAATACTGTCATTTGCACGTGTATTTGAACAAAGATACTACCTTTAGTGTAGTTTGACTATGCAGAACGACTTTGTATTATATGGTGCTAATGGCTATACTGGTGAACTCATTGCCCGTTTGTGTAAAGCATATGGATTAAGACCATTATTATCAGGCAGAAATGAGAATGCCATTCAACCACTTGCGGAAGAACTCAATCTTCAATATATAATAACAGACTTAAATAATCCTGCAGCATTAGACGATCTGCTTAAAGGCCAAAAACTTGTTATACATGCAGCTGGCCCTTTTAGTAGAACAGCAAAACAAATGGTTGAAGCATGCATCCGTAACAATGTTCACTATACTGATATAAATGGTGATATCTCTTGTTTTGAATTGGTCAAACTATACGACAAGCAAGCAAAAGCCAGTAACTGTATGCTCATGCCAGGTGTTGGTTTTGATGTTGTTCCAACTGATTCAGTTGCCAAAAAAATAAGTGAGCAACTGCCCAATACCACAGAACTGCAACTTGCCTTTGTAACATTAGGTGGAAGTATTTCCCATGGCACAGCAACCACAATGGCTGAAAAATTGGGAGAAGGTGGAGCAAAAAGAAAAAATGGTAAAATCATCTATGCTCCTCTTGGTGAAAAAGGCATGTATGTCAATTTTGGCCAAAAGCAATTATTTGTAATGAGTATTCCATGGGGGGATATAAGCACGGCATACCATACTACAGGTATTCCCAATATTGAAACCTTTTATGGAGTAAAACCTTCGGTATTTAAATGGATGAAATTTCAAAAATATTTTAACTGGGTACTCCGACTTGAACTGGTTAGGAATATTATTAAAAAAAGAATTGATCAACGCCCTCCTGGTCCTGATGAAAACATGAGAAAAGAAGGCATATCTCTTGTTTGGGGAAAGGGAACAAATAATAATGGCGAAAGCAAAACAATCCGTCTAAAAGGTCCTGAAGGCTATACCTTCACAGCACATGCTTCTCTCATTATCGCTAAAGAAATTCTTCAAGGAAACTGGAAACCAGGTTACCAAACCCCTGCTGGTCAATTTGGAAGCGAAATGGTACTCAAAGTTCCAGGTGTAAGTTTTTATTAATAATCTGAGTAGGACTTTGCTTTCAGAAAGCTAGTCACGTTTTTACTGACTGTTTGATCATACTCTTTCATGGAGAGCAATTCCTTCCACTTAGGGTCATTTGAAAACACTTTCCAATGCTCATTTCGGTCATTCATATTTTCAAAACTGGTCATGTACATGAGGTTAGGCATGGTTGGACCACTTATCACCTCTGCATAAAAAATCGCATTAAAATTTAGTCGTGCAAACAAATCAACTTCACCACCCTCATTGAACATTTCAACTTTTTTCCAATATTTTTTCTCAGATGCACTCTCATAACTTCTTAGTTCATAAACACGGTCATTATTACCAGATTTCAAATTGGGAAGCATGAGATTTGGCGCAAATCGAAATCCTTCAAGAATATAAGTAGTAATTCTATTATAAGCAGGCTGACTGCTAGAGGCATCTACATAGTTTTTACCAATGGCCATATACTCTTTATCTTGGAAAAAGGCTTTTTGCAAAACAGGTATCTCATTTAGTGATTTATGAGGAATCAATACATAGATTTTTTTTATTGCTGAAGTATCATTGCCATAATTACTAAATATGCCAACTTTAGATCTTCCCTTCTTGTGCAAAAAAGGGAGAAAAGATGATGACAAGAATTCATCAATTACTTTCTCTTGCTCCAATGATGAGTATTCATAAACCTTTAATTCAAAAAAATGATACTTGTCTTTATTGGTTTGAGCAAATAAATTGAATGACAAAACCAGTGTAAAGAGGAAGAGAATAACTTTCATAGACAATCGTAATTTTGAACAAATGTGTTTATAATCAATAACTTTGGCTCATGCCAGTGAAGGACTATTACAAGTTACTGAAAATTGAACACAGCGCAGATATAAATGCGATTAAAAAGGCATACAGAAACTTGGCCATGCAATACCACCCCGATAAGCATGGCGACAACCAATCAACACAATTTTATTTTCGGGAAATTCAAGAAGCATATGAAACCTTGTCTAACCCCAAAAAAAGAGAAGATTATCACTACCAAATTTGGCTAGAGAAAGCACAAGGCAATACACTTGATAGTGCAGTTACAGCAGAACAAATCATTCAGCTTTTCATCCAGACTGAAAGAACAATACATGAAACAGATCGTTTCAGAAGAAACAATGAACAGCTGTCAGATATCCTACTTAGTCTTTATAACAACAACAGGCTTGGATTAATTCTAGAAAGAAATGATAGTGTACTTGAAACAAGCACATTGAAACTAGGAATGCAATCAGCATCATCACTTTCGTCAAATGCACAGCTCAAGCTCATCAGCCAACTCAGTCCTATTCTTCAAAAACATCCTCAAATACATGAAATTTGGCTTCAACAAGTCGAAAAAAGAACAAAAGAAGAAAAAATCGACAAGCTGAAAATTCCAATAATAATTTTAACAACCATTCTGCTTTGCCTTGCCATATTATTATTAAGTAAGTAAACCTGAGTAAACCCTTAGCTGTTTGTATCTTTGCACCATGCACTATGTATCTGTTGAACAGCTAGGTAAGTCTTATGGCATCAAACCCCTTTTTTCCAATTTGACTTTCCATATTAATGAAGGTGATAAAATCGCCCTCATTGCAAAAAACGGATCAGGAAAATCAACATTATTAAAGATTTTAGCGAGTCAAGAAACAGCAGATCAAGGAAAATGCTGGATCAATAAAGAAGTCAGGACAATCCTATTTGAACAAGATCCTTTATTTCATGAATCTTCCAATATACTCGACAATATTTTTGCCCACGACCACCCCAAACTCAACGCAATCAAAAAATTCGAAGCTGCTGAAGACGCAAACGATGAGGCAAAAATTGCAGAAGCCATCATCGAAATGGAAGAAAAAAATGCTTGGGATTTTGACGCAAAAGTGAAGCAGATTTTAGGAAAATTAAATATTCATCACCTAGATCAACCGATGTCCACTTTAAGCGGTGGTCAAAGAAAAAGAGTTGCACTAGCCAAGACCTTGATTGACATAGGATTCGACAATACACATTGCTTACTGATAATGGATGAACCAACAAACCACCTGGATATTGAGATGGTTGAATGGTTGGAGTATTATTTGGATAAAGAAAATATAACATTGTTATTAGTAACACACGATAGATATTTTCTTGACATTGTTTGTAATGAGATATGGGAATTAGATAATAGCAACATCTATGTTTATAAAGGCGACTACCAAAACTATGTAGAGAAAAAAGCAGCAAGGGTTGAAAGTGAACAAGCCACTATTGATAAAGCGAGAAATACGTATAGAAAGGAATTAGAGTGGATGCGAAAACAACCGCGAGCAAGAACGACCAAATCAAAAAGTCGTCAGGATAATTTTTATGAAGTAGAGAAAGTTGCCAAGCAAAAGATAGAAGATAAAAAGGTTGAGCTGCAAATGAAAATGAGTCGCTTGGGTGGTAAAATTGCAGAACTCAAAAAAGTCTATAAATCATACGGTGAAAAAATAATTCTTTCTGGCTTTGATTACACATTCAAAAAAGGCGAAAGAGTAGGCATCATCGGAAAGAATGGTGCAGGGAAATCGACTTTCATCAACATCTTGCAAGGCATTGAAGAACCAGATAGTGGTAAAATCAATATTGGAGATACTATTGTTTTTGGCAACTACTCACAACAAGGTCTAACTATAAAGCAAGACCTTCGTGTTATAGAATTCGTAAAAAATATTGCAGAGAATTTCCCCTTGGCAAAAGGCGGATCAATGAGTGCAGCTCAATTTCTTGAACTTTTCTTATTTACTCCCGACCAACAATACAACTACATCAGCAAGCTGTCCGGTGGTGAAAAAAGAAGACTGCATCTTCTGAGTATTTTATTTAAGAACCCAAACTTTCTTGTACTTGATGAGCCGACTAATGATTTGGATCTACCTACCCTATCAGTCCTAGAAAACTTTTTAATGGACTTCCAAGGCTGTTTGATAATCATCAGCCACGACAGGTATTTTATGGACAGAATAGTTGATCATCTCTTTGTTTTTGAGGGAAATGGTATCATCAAAGATTTCCCAGGTAATTATGCAGAATATAGAGAAGAACAAGATAAAAAAGAATCAGCAACACAAAGCAAATCAAAAATAATTGCGCAAGTTCCAGAAGCTGCTCCTGTTTTAACATCAACCACAACAGTTAGAAAGAAACCAACTTTCAATGAAAAAAGAGAGTTTGAACTACTTGAGAAAGAAATAAAAAAACTCAATGAAGAGAAAGATGCAATAACACAAGAGTTAAACAATGAATCGCTAGATTATACAGCAATAGAAAAGCTTTCATCAAGGTTTAAAGAAATTAATGATGCACTTGATAATAAAGAATTGAGATGGTTGGAATTGAGCGAACTTTTTGAATAGCAAATGTAAAAATCTATTTGAGGGGATAGGCTGCACGCTCTAAACGATCATTAATCGCTTTACCCAAACCTCGATCTGGAAACACCTCTGCTAAAATCAAATCAACATCTACTTGATCAAGTTTACGCATAGTGCTAAACAATTGAGAAGCCGCCTCATCTATATTTCCAGATGGTGATAATTGATACTGAATGATACCAGGAAATTCATAATTAGTCTGAAAACTAAGAACACCTATCTTCTTACCAGTATTTTCTTGATACAGTTGTTTAATATCCCCTAGCAATAAAGGTTTTTTTGTAGCATAATGGCTTTTGAGCTGACCAGGAGCAGTCGGTGCAGCATGTGCAATTCTCATTTCAACTTCCTGACCCGTTAACGCTTCAATTTCTTCTGCAGTAATTCCACCCAAACGGTGTACAACTACTTTACCCTCCTCAAAACCAACAATAGTTGATTCTAAACCAACTTTAGCGGCACCTCCTTCAAGAATATAGGGTATAATTCCTGAAAGACCTTCCAAGACATGTTGACTTGTAACAGGACTAACATATCCAGAAGGATTTGCACTGGGAGCAGCAAGTGGAAAATCCAACTGGCTTAACAAGGATAAGGTTAAATCATGAGCCGGTATACGAATGGCTACACGATGACTTCCAGCAGTTACAATATCAGGTACGCTATTTGATTTTGGAAGTAAATAAGTTATTGGACCAGGTGATAATGCAGCAAGAAGATCTAGACAAGCCTTTGGGATTTCTTTCACCCATTTTTCCAATTGATCTACATCAGCAACATGCAATATTAGTGGATTAAACTGAGGACGATTTTTTGCTGCATAGATTTTACCTATTGCAGCCGGACTCAAACCATTTCCAGCTAAACCATAGACTGTCTCGGTTGGAATTGCAACAAGCTCTCCTTGTTCCAGCAAAAGTTTTGCTTTACTAATATCAGATCCAATCTCGGTTGTAAACATAAAAAAGTCCCGGTTATTACCGGGACAAAGTTAAATGAGTTGAGGATGATTATGCCTTTGATTTTTCTTTCTTTTCTGGCAATGTTGGTTTAATGGAGAACACAATTTTTTGGTTGTCTTTATCCAAATCGGCCAACATCACATCTCCGGCCTTGATATTCATATTCAAAATTTCTTCCGCCAAAGGATCTTCAAGGTATTTCTGAATAGCCCTATGCAAAGGTCTTGCACCAAATTGCTGATCATATCCTTTCTCCGCAATAAACTCCTTAGCCTCTTCCGTCAATTCAAGTGAGAAGCCAAGATTTGATAATCTTTTCATCACACCTTTCATCAAGATATCAATGATTTCAAAGATATGAGTCTTTTCAAGTGAGTTGAAAATAATTACATCATCCACTCTATTCAAAAATTCAGGAGAGAAAGTTCTTTTAAGCGCCTTTTCAATTACTGCCTTACTTGCTTCTTCTGCATTAGCTTGTCTTGCACTTGTAGCAAAACCAACCCCTTCTCCAAAATCTTTCAATTGACGTACGCCAATATTTGAGGTCATGATGATCAAGGAGTTCTTGAAATCAACCTTTCGTCCAAGCCCATCAGTAAGCTGTCCATCATCTAATACCTGTAATAAAATATTGTAAATATCTGGATGGGCTTTTTCTATCTCGTCAAGTAAGATAACAGAATAAGGTTTCCTCCTTACACGCTCCGTTAATTGTCCTCCTTCTTCATAACCAACATATCCGGGAGGTGCACCAATCAATCTGCTCACTGTAAATTTCTCCATGTACTCACTCATGTCGATTCTGATCAATGCGTCTTCAGAGTCGAACATGTTACGTGAAAGGGCTCTAGCCAACTCGGTCTTACCAACACCAGTCGGACCAAGGAAGATAAATGTACCGATGGGCTTTTTCGGATCTTTCAACCCTACCCTGTTTCGCTGAATAGCTTTAACAACTTTGGATATAGCATCATCTTGTCCAACTACAAGCGACTTCATCTCATTACCCATATTCCGCAATTTCTCTGTCTCAGCCTGTACCATTCTCTTTACAGGAATACCAGTCATCATGCTCACCACTTCAGCAATATCTTCTTCTGCAATGGGAAAACGCTTGTGTTTTGACTCTTCTTCCCATTTATTTTTTGCAGACTCTAATTCCTCTTGTAATTTCTTTTCGGTATCACGCAGACTTGCAGCTTCTTCAAATCGCTGACTCTTCACCACCCTGTTCTTCTCAAGCTTAATATCTTCAATTTTCTTTTCAAGCTCAATAATATCATCAGGAACATTGATATTCTTCAAATGCACTCTTGCACCTACTTCGTCAAGCACATCAATTGCCTTATCAGGCAAAAGTCTGTCAGTCATGTAACGATCACTTAATTTAACACATGCATCAATTGCATCATTTGAATAATCAACATTGTGATAATCCTCATAACGACCTTTGATATTATTCAAGATTTGAATGGTCTCATCAACAGATGGTGGTTCTACCAATACTTTCTGGAATCTTCTGTCCAATGCGCCATCTTTTTCAATGTGCATCCTGTATTCATCTAAGGTTGATGCTCCAATACATTGTAATTCGCCACGTGATAAAGCAGGTTTAAAAATATTGGATGCATCTAGAGAACCACTTGCACCACCAGCACCAACGATAGTATGTATCTCATCTATAAAAAGGATTACATCTCTGTTCTTTTCCAATTCAGTCATGATGGCTTTCATCCGCTCTTCAAACTGTCCCCTGTATTTTGTACCAGCAACCAAAGCAGCTAGATCAAGAGATACAACACGCTTATCGAACAACACGCGAGATACTTTTCGTTGAACAATTCTGAGTGCTAACCCTTCTACAATTGCAGTTTTACCCACACCAGGTTCTCCAATAAGAATTGGATTGTTCTTTTTTCTTCTTGAAAGAATTTGAGAAACGCGTTCAATCTCAGCTTCTCGCCCTACAATTGGATCCAAAGAACCAGATTCAGCCAACTTGGTGATATCCCTGCCAAAATTATCTAATACAGGTGTTTTAGATTTTCCTCCTGCTTGTGCAGGTTTTGCTTTTTGTTGAGCAGCTCTTCTTTCTTCATCAAATTCCTCTTCTGGTTCATCAGAAAACTCGCTTTTAACATCATTGCTTTTAACTGTTCCTAATTCATTTCTAAACAGGTCGTAGTCGACATCAAATTGATTCAAAATTTGAGTAGCAATATTCTCTTTATTCTTTAAAATAGAAAGAAGTAAGTGTTCAGTTTCTACCATTGGGCTTTTCAAAGCTTTTGCTTCAAGAACGGTAACCCTGATTACTTTTTCTGCTTGACGGGTTAATGGAAGACTGTTGATATTTTGAATATTCTTTCCGGACTTATCTTTCACAGCCATCTCAACTTCTTTTCGCAATTCATACAAATCGATGTTGAGGTTTTGTAAAACCTTTAAAGCAGTATTTTCTCCTTCACGGATAACCCCCAATAACAAATGTTCTGTCCCTATAAAATCATTGCCCAATCTAAGTGCCTCTTCCCTGCTGTAGGAAATGATTTCTTTTACTTGTGCTGAAAAATTATTATCCATATAGATTGGATTTTCAATTGATACAATAATAACGAATAATTCTCAGATTACCCCTGACACAAATTCACACTTACTAAATGTCATGAACCACCAGTTCCCAACAAAATAGGTACCTTTGTGGTTCAAAAATGAGAAGAAATAAGAACTATTGAAAATGAATGTCAAAATTGATACCAAAGAAATTTTCCATGTCATTTCCATTTTGGACACTGATTTGACTGCTAATATGTCAGCCTCTTTTATGGCAATAATTGCTAAAAAACAGGAAGAAGATGCAAAAAGCCTGATTTTAGATTTGGCTCACATCAATTCAATTGACTTATCTTTTGCAGCTTGTCTTACATTACTCTCCAGCCAAATCTATGCTGAACAAAAATCTTTTGTTATTTGCAACCTCAAAGAATCGGTTAAAGAAAAACTAGCTGAATGGAGCATTTTGGATGAATTGAATACTACTCCAACTGAATCAGAGGCTTGGGACATAGTTCAGATGGAAGAAATAGAAAGAGAGTTGGGTGCTGAGTTCCCAGAATAAGTGATAGTTAAATCAATTGTTTCTAATACTTTTTTGTAGATTTACAATTCTATATCCAGGAAAAAATCTCACCAACTTCCAAGAAATTTCCTCTACATTTTAATTAACTTTTATATGAAAAAAACACTCGTATTCGCGCTAACTATTACATTACTATATGGCTGTTCAAAAGAAAATAATGAAACCGTACAAACAGTAGTTCCACAAAAGCCAAAGACATTATCCACTAAAGCAGAATTGGCTCTTTTGGAGTTTGATTTATCTCACAATTCAAGCAGATCAGGATTTCCCAACTTAGGAAACCTCAGCGGCCAAACCCCTATTGATATTCCAAAGGAGACAAAAAAATTTGAATCCAAGGATCCGGTTATTCATTATGAGGATTTTTCATTGAATGAGCACAATATCATCAATAATCATGGTGAATACCTCAAAGTGCATGTAACTGGTGAAAATTACATTACTATAAGAAATAAACGTTATAACCTGCATCAATTTCATTTCCACCGTGATAGTGAACATGCTTTAAGGGGTAATAAATCTGCTATGGAGGCTCATTTTGTGCATGTTTCAAGTGATGGTAAAATTGCAGTAATGGGAGTATTTATTCAAGTTACTAGACGTGAGAATGAAAAACTAGCCTTACTTTTTGAAAATTCTCCTCTAACAGCAGGAACAAAATCAATTCCTAAACAATTTAATCCTTTTGATTTATTACCTAAAACGTCTGGAAAATATTATAGCTACAATGGCTCTTTAACTACTCCTAACCTAGATTTTACACCTAACCCTGATGGCTTGAATTGGATTGTTTTTGACTCTCCTATTCACATTACAAATGAACAGCTAGAAGAGTATACTGAAATCTATGAGGAAAAAAATGCCAGAGTTTTACAGCCATTAGGTGGAAGACCGGTATGGTCAAACCCCGAGTATAGACTGAGATAAAACTTAGATGTTTTTTCAAGAAGGATTTTGTTATAATAACAAATCCTTTATCTTTGCAACCCGAAATTAATGGTAACACATCTATTTAGGATCGGTAGTTCAGTTGGTTAGAATGCCGCCCTGTCACGGCGGAGGTCGCGGGTTCGAGTCCCGTCCGGTCCGCAAAAAGCTCCTCATTTTAAGGAGCTTTTTTATTTATATAATCCTTGATTTGAACTAGAAAGAAAGAAGTAAAATACTATCGAATAAAAAAACTACTTGTAAAAGAAAACATTATTGACTACCATTCAATTTCTATAATTGAGCAAATCATGTGCGTATATTAAATACGATACATCGTTTATAAATTGTCTTAAATAAAAAAATCCCTCAAGAAACCTTGAGGGATTATGATTATAAAAATAATCAGTATGTAGTTGTTACCTAGCCTTATAGAACGGTGTTAACGTTAGCTGAAGGATTCCATCCATCTGACAATGTCTTCATGAACGCAACTAAATCAGCTTCTTGTGCAGGTGTCAAACCAAGATTACCAGCACCATGGATTTCAATATTCAGGTTAACCTCTTTGCCCAATTCAGCCCAAGTTTTGAAAACACCATCAAATGTCCAACCAGCACCAGCAACGTCACGGGTGTTGTAGAAGTGTACTACTGCTTCAAGGGAATTGAATATACCATTGTGCATGTATCTTCTATTTGGACCAGCTACGTTACGTAGTGTTGGAGTTTTAAATTTACCATATTGAGCAACAGCTTGAGCTCTCCATGTTGCTGGGTACTTAAACTGACCATTTGGCAAAACAGTTTCCAATTCACCACCTAATCCAAGATCTTGATCAAGTAATCTAGATTTGTTTGGCGTAGCCATATTCTTAGGAAGACCAAGGTTATGATAAGAGAAGTCAGTGAACAATGCAGGAGTGATTCCATCATGAGAAACAGAAGCATGACAATCATAACACTCAGCATCTAAATTAAATAAGGCTAAACCTCTTGCTTCTGCTGGTGATAAACGAGTTTGGCCTTTCATGTAAGCATCGAACTTAGAAGTGAATTTGTTTACTTCTGAAGTTGCTTCATAAGCAGCAATTGCACGACCAACTTTATCGTAATTAGCATCAATAAGAGCAGGAGTTGAAACATCAATTGGCTCATTATTGAAAGCAGCCAACCAAAGATTGTAATAGTTTGAAGACTTGATGGTATTCAAAATAGTCTCCTTATTAGCAACATTGTGTTCAGCATCTGCCAAGAATGGACCTAGAGCTTGTTCAGCTGCAGGATTACCCAATCTTAAACCAGTTGCGCGACCATCCCAAAATAATCCACCAGTAAATTCTGGAACTGGAGGTGCTGGATCAGCTGGATCAGCTGGAGGTGTTGCCAATGTCATTTGAGGAGCAAACGTAGCATATGCCGCACTTGGTGGTTTACGACCTCCAAATGCACCAACTACGGCACCTTGACCAATACCCTGAACGAAACCAGGACCATCGCCAAGACCAGCGAAACCAACATTAGGCATATGGCATGATGCACAAGCCTGTGAGCCTACTGGATTTGATAATTTATTATCAAAGAAAACTTGACGACCAACAGCAGCTAAACTACTGAGGTTTCCGCCATTTGCTCCGCGAACGCGAAGTTGATCGATGTCAGCTGACTGAACATCTAAGTCCTTTTGACAAGAACTAAAAATTGTTGCTGAGGCAAGCAATATTGTTGCCAAGCGAGAAAAACGACTGTGTAACATAGATAACATTTAAACTGATTTAAAAAATTGAATTTTAAACAGTTTGTCAAAGGAATTGGTGGTTACAGCAGTAAATCAGTAAGAATTGGAGGTAAGAGGAGATTCAGAAGTATTGGAAGAACAAAGTGGTCTATCCACAATGAACGTGACAAAACTATGACTAAACCATTCACAATGCAAATTTTTTTTAACTTTTTTTTTCACATTTATTAACACTAATTAATTTAGTGATTTTCAATACAATACAATATTGATTACCCATAGTCTGAAATTTCCCTAACTTTACCCGCACTGAAATCTAAATCAAAAACATGGCTGAATCTCAAACTAGACAGTTCTTGGATTTCGAAAAACCAATTAAGGATCTTTTTGATCAAATTGATCAGTTGAAAGCAACTGCAGAGAAGAATAAAATCGACCTTTCTGAATCCATAAAACAAATCGAGGATAGAATAGAAGAAAAGAAAAAAGAAATCCATCTTAACTTAACACCTTGGCAAAAAGTACAACTAAGCCGTCATCCAGATAGGCCTTATACCCTTTCCTACATTGAAAAAATTTGTACAGATTTTGTTGAGTTACATGGTGATAGAAGTTTTAAAGATGACAAGGCAATTGTTGGTGGGTTTGGAAAAATTGATGGACAAACTGTAATGATTCTAGGGCAACAAAAGGGCGCAAATACCAAAATGCGACAAATCAGAAACTTTGGTATGGCTAACCCAGAAGGATATCGTAAGGCTCTTCGACTTATGAAACTTGCCGAAAAATTCAATAAACCAGTAATTACTTTGGTTGATACTCCTGGTGCATTCCCTGGTATCGAAGCTGAGGAAAGAGGACAAGGTGAAGCAATCGCAAAAAATATTTTTGAGATGCTTCGTCTAAAAGTTCCGGTGATTTGCATCATCATAGGTGAAGGTGCTAGCGGAGGTGCTATGGGGATAGGTGTTGGCGATAAAGTATATATGATGTCCAATACTTGGTACACTGTTATATCTCCTGAAAGCTGCAGTTCTATTCTTTGGAGAAGCTGGGATCAAAAAGAGAAAGCTGCTGAAGAATTAAAATTAACATCTGATCATATGCTCAACTTCGGTCTGGTTGATGGCATTATTCCTGAACCAATTGGAGGCGCACATTGGAATCATGATGAGGCAGCAAGTATGCTAAAAAAGCAAATACTAGATGCAATAAAAGAATTAAAAGATATAGACCCAGAAAGCAGGATAGATGAGAGAATAGAAAAATTCTCAAGAATGGGCAGATGGGAAGAACACGCCAATCAAGTTTCTTAATCTTCTAGTTGTAAATATGAATACACATAGCTTTTGTGGAACAGGCGTGGCTATTGTCACTCCATTTTTAGAAAATGGTGATATTGATGAACAGGGTTTAGAAAAATTAATAGAGCATCTTATTAATGGAAAAGTTGATTACTTGGTAGTACTCGGTACTACTGGTGAAAATGCAACTTTGGATAAAGCAGAAAAACAACAAGTTTTTTCTATAGTCAATCAGTTCAATAAAAAAAGGATAAAACTGGTTGCAGGAATCGGCGGAAACAATACCCGTTCCATTTTGCATGATTTTGCCAGCTTCGATCTTACTGGCTATAGTGCAATACTATCTGTGAGTCCCTATTATAACAAACCTACACAAGAAGGAATATACCAACATTATAAAGTCCTTAACGAGGCCTCCCCTCTTCCAATTATCATGTACAACGTTCCTGGAAGAACTGGGATGAATGTTAGTGCAGAAACTACAGTGCGAATTGCAAGGGATTGCAAAAACATCATTGCTACCAAAGAAGCTTCTGGCAACATGGAACAAATCATGCAAATCATAAAGGATAAACCTGAAGGATTTGAAGTAATCAGTGGTGATGATGGTATTACACTTCCATTAATGGCCTGTGGTGCTATTGGAGTGATCTCTGTGGTGGCAAATGCCTATCCAAAAGAATTCTCAACAATGGTTTCTTTATGTGCTCATGAAAAATTTGCTGAAGCACGACCTATTCATGAGAAAATGCTACCCATCATTCAATCCATGTTTGCAGAAGGGAGTCCAAGTGGCGTAAAGTATTATTTAAATAAACTTGGTGTAATCGCGGAAACCTTCAGATTACCTGTTGTCGGTGTAAGTGAAAAGCATAAGGAAAAGATTGACCAATTGATGAAATCAATCTAATGCAATCGCAAATAGACCCTACTCAAATCTTTATTCGCAATTGGGAGATCTACCAAAAGGTGAAAATATTTACAAGATTTTTCTGAACGTACGCCAATAAAAATGCTAGATATCGGCTGTGGGGATGCTCATCAAATAAGCGAACAACTGAAATCACTGAATGTAGCTGCTTATACAGGATACGACCTATCAGAACAAGCAACCCAATTTGCAGAACAATATTTTGCAGGATTTGAAAATATAATAGCTTTTCAAATTGGGAAAATGGAAGATTTAATCAAAGAAGATCAAACAACCTACAATGTTATTTATAGTAGTTTCGCTATTCATCACCTCATTGATGATAAAAAAGCAGAAATCATCAAAGATTGTTACAACAAACTTTTTGAAGGCGGATTGTTTATTTTAATTGATATCAAAAGACAACCTGCACAGTCAATTAATGATTATAAAGCTAGTTATACTCAATGGATTAATACTGATTGGTATGCATTGGATAAAGATGAAAAAAATGCAATCATCGACCACTTAAACACTTGCGATATTCCACACTTGCGATATTCCAGTTGAGAATAAAACGTATACTGAATATGCGCTGCGAGCGGGATTCAGTTTACTAGAAGAGGTAAATGTTGATGATAGACATGCCTTACTCGCATTTGTAAAAAACTGATTCACATCTACCATGCAAATAACTCTCCAGCATGTTTCAGTCGTCTTGAACAACCAAAAGCTCTTAGACGATATTAATCTAACAATGAATCCAAATGAAAATTGGGCCATTCTCGGAAATAGTGGATCAGGAAAAACAACACTTGCAAAAGCGCTTACAAAACAGATTTTTCATCAAGGGGAAATAAGAACTAATCCAAAGAATTCTAATGACTCAAACATTGTATTTGTATCTCAACAGCACCAATTCAAAAACAAACAAAATATTCATCTCTTTTATCATCAGCAAAGATTCAATTCTATTGATACAGAAGATACGTTAACAGTTGCAGAAATACTTGAGTACAAAATCGATAAAAAAGAGAATAAATGGATTTCCTTTTTCGAAATAGAACCCCTGCTAAATAAACCCATGATCCAGTTATCAAATGGGGAAAATAAACGTCTGCAGCTCGCCAAAGCTTTCCAAGAAGAACCTGATGCTATTGTTCTTGACAATCCATTTATAGGTTTAGATAAGCAAGGAAGATCTTTACTTCAGAATGCCCTAAACAAACTAGCAGTATCTGGAAAAAAAATTATTCTGATTTGTAATACCAAAGATATCCCTAGCTGCATAACACATATAGCGTTTCTCAATAAAGGAAAATTAGCACTACAAGGGGCAAAAGAAGAAATACTAGAGAAGTTAGATCTTGAAGAAAAACAAATTCTTTCTTTAGGCAGATTATCAATTTCAAATGCATACCTAAGCACATTTGATGGTTTTGAAAAAGCTGTTGAACTACAAAATGTAAATATCCGGTATAATGAAAAAGTTGTTTTAGAGAATATCAACTGGACAATCAAGAGAGGAGAAAAATGGTGTGTATCAGGACCCAATGGATCAGGTAAATCAACCCTATTGAGTTTGATTACAGCAGACAATCCACAAGCATTTGCCAATCAAATTTGGTTGTTTGATAAAAAGAAGGGCTCAGGAGAAAGTATTTGGGATATCAAGAAAAAAATAGGACATGTTTCACCTGAGTTACATCTTTTTTTTGAGAAAGGTATTGAAGTCAAAGAAGTTGTCGCATCGGGATTATATGACACTATTGGACTTTTCAAGCGAATTTCAAAAGAAGAGGAAATACTCGTTGAGCGCTGGATGGAAGCAACTGGTATCAGTCATTTCAAATCAAAAAGATTGTATCAATTATCGCTTGGAGAACAAAGATTTGTTATGCTAACACGTGCGCTGGTAAAATCTCCCCCCTTGTTAATTTTAGATGAACCTTGCCAAGGCTTAGATTACAAGCAATCTCAATTGTTCAAAGACATTATTGATGAAATTTGTCTACACCAAACAATAACACTCATCTATGTAAGCCATTATAGTGATGATATTCCTAAATCAATCAACCATTTTCTCCATTTGGAAAATGGACATATAAAATTGTGAAGCTCTAGTCAGTTTTCAGTATATTTAATACAGCCTTAAGCTAATTAAAATGGACAGACACGTTGCAATGGAGCCTTTCACCAGCCTTTGGTGGGTTTGCATATTGACTGTTATTAGTACAATCACAACACTTATAATCTTACCCAAATATTTCACTTGGGCAAGAAGCAAGAACTATCCAAAATTTTTGGCTTCCCTATTACTAACTAACCTTGTGGTTGAAAACATTTATGCCATCTCGACTGACAATTGGAGTATTCAATCCAACTTGCCTTTGCACATGTGCGGCATGTCCGGATTAATGTCAATCTTGCTGTTGTTTAACTACAATACCAAGATTGCTCATTTCGTTTTTTATTGGGGTTTAACAGGAGGATTTTATTCTTTACTCACGCCTGAATTCGACCAAGGTGATCAAGGATTTTTCTTTTATTCTTATTTCATAGGGCATGGTGGCTTAATACTTACTTGCTTATATATGATTGTACATCATAAATTTAAACCTGAAGCAAATTCATGGTTGCGTATTTTTTTATTTACGCAAATAGCAGCTCTTTTTATTGGACTATTCAACTGGTTTACAGGATCCAATTACATGTATTTATTAATGCCCCCTAAAGTGGATAACCCCTTAATTATTGGCAATTGGCCATGGTATATTCTTGTTTTTGAAGCACTAGCCATTATTCATTTTTATCTCTTTTACAGATTGTTGAAGGTTAGGAAATAATGGATATATTTGTCTATGTGTACTTTTTACACAAAAACATTGTCCATATGAACTCAAAAAAAATATTTGCTGTTTTTTTTACATTAAGTCTTGTATTTACTTCACAAGCTCAACTCTTAAAATGGTCGCCAAGCTTTATACAAGAAAACAGCAATACAGTAACCATTACAGCAGATGCAAAATTTGGAAATAAGGGAATATTTGATCATACACCAACAACAGATGTGTATGTGCATATTGGTGCCATAACAAATTTAAGTACGGGTGCATCAAACTGGAAATATGTAAAATTTGACTGGGGCACTCCAAATCCTGCTGCGAATGCAGCATCATCGGGTGCGAATCAATGGACATTTACCATTAATGGTGGACTTAGAAATTTCTTTGGCATAACGAATCCAGTTGAAAAGATTCAAAAAATTGCTATCTTATTCAGAAGTGGAAATGGTAATAAAGTACTACGAAACGATGATGCCTCTGATATGTACGTTCCGGTTTATGATAATGGCAATTTTGCCAGAATTGATGAGCCAGTTTCAAAACCAACTTACATTAGAACCCTAGTAGCACTAGACAAACAATTTGGAGATCAGTTAACCATAACTGGTAATACAAATAGTAATGCCAATCTAAGCATTATCCATAACAATAAAATTGTAGGAACAGCCAATGCAGCTTCTACCCTAACTGCAACAACAACACTCAATGAAGGCGGTAACCAAAAAATATATTTTGAAGCAACTTTTTCTGGCAACACGCTTGTAAAGGATAGTCTACAGTTTTTTCTTCCTGGTCCCGCTGTAATTGCTCCTCTCCCCCAAGGCATAGGCGATGGCATCACTTATCTACCTGGCGATACAGCAGCATACTTGGTTCTTTATGCTCCTGGAAAATCAAGGGTTGCAGTCTTGGGTGATTTTAACAATTGGACAGAATCTCAGGATGCACAAATGAACAAGACACCAGATGGTGAAAGATATTGGATTAGAATTGGCAAGCTAGTTTCAGGTGCAGAATATGCCTACCAATTTCTTATTGATGGAGCCATAAGAATTGCTGACTACAATACCGAACTAGTTCTTGATCCCAACAACGACAATACCATTCCTGTAGCTACTTTCCCTAATCTTAAACTCTATCCCACCAATAAAACTACAGGCATAGTAAGTGTACTCCAACCTGGAAAACCACAATACAACTGGAAAATTCAAAATTTCAAAAGACCAAATAAAGAAAATCTGATTGTATATGAAGTATTATTAAGAGATTTTCTTGCCAACAGAAATTACAAGACACTAAAAGATAGTATTCCTTATTTCAAACGTATAGGCATCAATGCAATTGAACTAATGCCTGTCTCTGAATTCGAAGGCAACCTCAGTTGGGGCTATAATCCAAACTACTTCTTTGCATTGGATAAGTTTTACGGAAGTGAAACCGCTTTCAAAGAATTTATAGATGCTTGTCACGAACAAGGAATTGCTGTTATCATGGATATGGTAATGAACCATGCTTTTGGCACATCGCCACATGCATTGATGTATTGGGATGGGGCAAATAACAAGCCTTCTATTGATAACCCATGGTTAAACCCTGATGCTAAACACCCGTTCAATGTTGGATATGATTTTAACCATGAATCTAACGCCACCAAAGATTTAGTAGCCAGAGTTGTGAGACATTGGCTTACAAAATACAATCTTGATGGGTTTAGATGGGACCTATCAAAAGGATTCACACAAACCAATAATCCTAATAACGTTGCTGCATGGGGTGCATACGATGCTAGTCGCGTTGCTATATGGAAAAGAATCTTCGACTCAACACAAGCTGTATCACAAGGAAGCTACTGTATTCTTGAACATTTCGCAGATAACGCTGAAGAAAGAGAATTAGCTAATTATGGAATGATGTTCTGGGGTAACAACAACTTCAGGTTTAATGAGGCGACAATGGGATATCTATCCAATTCAGATTTCAGTGATATTTCTGCAATGAGAAAAGGATGGAACCAACACCACCTCATAGGTTATATGGAAAGTCATGATGAAGAGCGCTTAATGTATCGAAATCTCAAAAATGGCAATCAAGCTGCAGGTTATAATACTCGTGATAGTTTAACAGCATTAAAAAGAATGGCAGAAGCGGCAGCATTTTGGGCGATGGTACCGGGACCAAAAATGTTGTGGCAATTTGGTGAATTGGGTTTTCCCTTTTCAATTAATACTTGTGTAAACGGTACAGTCAGTGACAATTGCCGACTAGACAATAAAGTGCCTGTATGGGGATACTACAATGATCCATTTAAAAGAGGTCTTTTTGATGTTTATGCCAACCTACTCAGGCTAAGAATGAATCCTAGTTTCATCAGCACATTTACCCAAAAGGAATTCACGATGGATTTTAGTGGAGCTGTTAAAACGCTCCAAATAAATAATGATTCCTTAAAATTGGTAGTAGTTGGAAACTTTGATCTCAGTGCAAAAACAGCTCCCGTTAACTTCCCAGTTGCTGGAACTTGGTACAGCTATCTCACCAAAACCTCTATCAATGTAACTGGAACTTCGGCGAGTATCACTTTACAACCAGGAGAATATCATGTGTATATAAACAAAGATCTTAGTAATACATTGGTTACATCTATCAGAAATACTACTTTAAATAACTTAACAGGAGAATTTAAATTATACCCTAATCCAGTTAAAAATGGTACTAAGCTAACCTACGAACTTAAAAGAGCAGGAGAAGTCTTTATTGACATACAAGATCAATCCGGAACTAAAATTGCTAGAGTTTTCAATGGTCTTAAATCAGCAGGTAAACATGAACTTGTTTTACCACAGTCAGCAATTAATCAACTTCAAGGTAAAAAGGGTCCTTATCTGATAACAATAAGGTCACAACAAGATGTAAAGACCATAAAATTCGTTTTATAGGTTATTCACATAAATCAAATTCGCTTAACAATTTGGTAACATTGGGAATACCTTTAAGTAACATTGGGTAGTGAAGTTTGTGGAGCAATTAAAAGCCCATAACCTAATGCCAACATTCAAAAAATACGGCCTAATGGTCGTTATTATGTTACACTACCTTAACAGTGCGAATGCCCAGTCTACGAATTCCTCCAAAGAAGTAAAACGTTGGTATGAAACCATCTCACTCAGAGGCTACATGCAAGTGAGATACAACAGATTACTTGAAACCAATCCCAAACTTAAATGTGAGCAATGTGATCGCTCATGGGGCGATGGAAATACTTTTGCCATTAGACGTGCTCGTCTAATTTTCAGTGGAAACCTTAAAGAGAATATTTACTTCTACATACAACCTGATTTTGGTAGTTCCGCAGGTACTACTCTAAATATCTTTCAGTTGAGAGACGCCTATTTCGACTTAGGCTTTGATAAAAAGAGTGAATTCAGAATACGGATTGGGCAGAGTAAAGTGCCTTTTGGTTTCGAAAACATGCAATCAAGTCAGAATAGATTACCCCTTGATCGCGCTGATGCACTAAATTCTGCAGTTTCTAATGAGAGAGATCTAGGAGCATTTTTCTATTGGGCTCCAGAAAAAGCAAGAAAACTTTATGCTGGATTCGTTAATAATAATGAAAAAGGTTCTGGAGATTACGGGGTTTTTGCTATAGGCGTTTACAATGGACAAACTGCAAATAGGCCAGAACTAAACAATAATCTTCATGTTGTTTCACGATTAAGTGTACCAATACAAATTGGTAACCAAATTATTGAACCAGGTATACAAGGCTATGTTGGGAAATATGTAGTTCCTACAGAAAATAGAACTACGGGAGTTAAATCAATAAAATCATTTGAGTTTAATGATAACAGAGCTGCAGCTAGTTTTATTCTCTATCCCAGACCACTTGGAATTCAATTTGAATACAACGTAGGTAAAGGCCCTAGATATAACCCAGGTAAAGACTCAATTGAAGTTGCATCACTATCAGGAGGATATGCTACAATAAGCTACAAGATATTAGGGAAAAGAAAAGAGGAAGTTTTCTTTCCTTTCACAAGGATTCAAGCATACAATGGTGGTAAAAAACATGAACTTGATGCGAGAACTTACCACGTCAGAGAAATAGAAACAGGTGTAGAATGGCAATTCAATAAAAATTTTGAACTCACAGTAACTTATGTACTTTCACACCGCAGATTTGAAGACAGTAAACTAAAAATTAATGACCAAAAGGGTCGATTACTAAGAGTGCAAGCACAAATTAACTTTTAAAATTTAAAAATATCATCCATGGCAGCCAATTCATTTTTTAAGATGTTCCTTCCAAAAGACAGAATATTTTATACACTTTTTGAAAGTGTAGCAGATACAGTTCATAAAATGGGTATTACCCTTCAAGAAATGGTATATGAGGCAGACGAAGATAAAAGAGCAAGCATTCTTTCACAGATTGAAAACCTGGAACACAAGAATGATGACATGACGCACAATATCTTTACTGAATTGGGAAGAAACTTCATCACTCCATTTGATAGAGAAGATATACATCAGTTGGCAACGGCACTTGATGATATTGCAGATTATATCTACGCCTCAGCAAAGAAGATCAATTTTTATAAGATTAATCCAAATGATACTGGCATCCATAAAATGAGTGAATTGATTGTTCAGGGCAGTATAGAAATAAAAAAGGCCGTTCATGGACTAAGAGACATGAAGAATCTACGTGAAATGACTGAAGCGCTTGTAAAGATCAATAGTATTGAAAATCAGGCCGATGATGTATTTGATATGAGTATTGAAATGTTATTTAATAATGAAAACGATTTCAAAGAAGTTATTAAAAAAAGAGAAATCTATCAAGTTCTTGAAATTGCAACAGACAAATGTGAAGATGCTGCAAATGTGATTGAGTCTATCATTATTAAATATGCTTAAGCACCTAAAGTAAACTCAAATGACCCTTTTAATTGTCATAATTGTCTTAGCGCTGATTTTTGATTATATCAACGGATTTCATGACGCAGCAAACTCAATAGCAACAGTAGTTTCAACAAAAGTACTTACCCCTTTTCAGGCAGTAGTATGGGCTGCTTTTTTTAATTTTGTAGCATATTGGATTTTCCAAGATCATGCAGTTGCAAATACCATTAGCAAAACAGTAAATAAGGAGTTCATTACACTTCCTGTTATATTATCCGGACTAGTTGCAGCAATTTTTTGGAATTTGCTTACATGGTGGTATGGTATTCCATCCTCCTCATCACACACCTTGATTGGAGGATTTGCAGGTGCAGCAATTGCACATGCCTTTGCAGTTAAAGGTGGAGACATTAGCCTTGGTAAGATTATTGAAAATCAAACAATCATTAAAACTGTACTTTTCATTTTCTTTGCGCCCTTGATTGGTATGGCTATTTCAATATTCATAACCATTGTAACAATCATGCGCAATATGTGGGCAAGAGTAGGTATAATTCTACTTGCAACATTACTCACGGTTGTACTATTTGATCGATTTGAAGAAAGTAAGATGGACGAGGGTTTGCAAAAGTTCATAAAACTTGATAAATACAAAACTGATTTTGCGGCTGCTGAGAGTGCATTAGCTGAGAATCAGTCAGACCAGAAATTATTGGATAAATTAAATACAGCAGAAAAAAAATTAAATAAAGCAAAAGAGGTATACAATGCATTGGCTCCCCATTTAAAAGATTTTGATAAATTAGGAGCTGATTCAATTGCTAACTACGCTTATTCAAATGGCTTTCTTTCTGACATTGAAGTAAGTAAGTTGAAAGATGATGCTAGAAATGCCAATAATTATCTTATTCTAGAAGCCCTATCTGTAGCTTCCCCAGAAAAAAAGGAAGAATTTGATATCGCCAAAATAGAAACAGAAAAGTACAAAGATCCATTAGCAAAATATCTTAAAAAAGAACTATCATTAGATAGTACTATTGTTGCAATGAACCTTATTTATCCTATAGACCCCAAAAACATCGATAAGGTAAAAGGAAAACTAGAGAAATTTAATATCAAAAAGTCATTTGTTAAAGACATAGAAAAATCAGAGAATAAGGTTATTGTTTGGGGAATAGTATGCACAGCACTGCTTTTCATCTTAGTATATATCTATGTAGAAAAAATCAAAACGCCAACTGCTTATAGCGTTGCCAATATGTTCAAAAAATTACAGCTCTTTAGCTCAGCAGCATTCAGTATTGGACATGGCGGTAATGATGCTCAAAAAGTAATGGGAATCATTGGCGCAGCGCTTATTGCAAGTGGAAGTATTCAAGACTTTGGCCAGTTACCTGGATGGGTTCCTATTTCATGTTATTTAGCAATTGGAATAGGCACAATGAGTGGTGGATGGAAAATTGTAAAAACCATGGGAACCAAAATCACAAAGGTTACTCCGCTTGAAGGGGTTGCAGCAGAAACTGCTGGTGCTTTCACCTTATTTTTTACTGGTCAAATGGGGATACCAGTATCAACCACACATACCATTACAGGTTCAATCATTGGGGTTGGGGCAACAAAAAGATTAAGTGCTGTTAGATGGGGTGTTACTTCCTCTTTGTTGGTTGCCTGGATTCTTACCATTCCTGTAAGTGGACTATTAGCTGCTATTGTTTACTGGATAGTTCGGCTATTTATCTAACTAGTTGATTTTAATCTCTTGTTTAAAGGCAATACCAAAAACATGGTATTGCCTTTTATATGACTTAGCATAATCAGGTCTATTGATATAAAAAAGATCCAGCGCTGATGATTTAGTAATTTGATATTTTATCCCTCCTAGAATTCTGTAATTATCGATTTGTATACCTGAATTTAGCTGATAGATTGGCTCGAAAGAAAGAATCAGATCAATTTTATCTGAAAGGTCTTTTCTACCCCTAAACCTCATTCTAACAAAATTATTCCTATCTATTTCTTTTGCAGGATCATCAAAATCTTGGACCTGATTTTGGTATAACACTCTTAAATCTAATTTTATATCTTCTACTTTTCTATCTAAGACAAAACCTGCACTAATTCGGTTATAAGTACCCTTTAATACTTTCGACAACCTGTATTCGGCCTGCAAGGCAAACCATGATGAAAGCCCCTTTTCAACTCCAACTGAATAAAAGGATCCATTAAAAGTTTTTAGATCATTAAACACTCTTGCCTGGTATTCAATTTCAGCTTTCCATTTCTTTGGTAAGTCGAGATCTACTCCCGCACTAAACCAACCTTGGCTATCGACCGGATCAGATTTAGTAGCCTGTCCATAACCAGATTGTAAAAGTGTTAATAGTATAATGATTAGATAAACTTTATTCTTCATAATGTACCTCTAATATTACAGCATCTTTTAAATAATCAATATCGCCAACTTCAACCTGGAATATTTTCAATCCCGTTCTTTTTGATAACTCATCTATCAATTCTTTTCGTTTATCAGGATGTGCTAAATCAGGTCTTTCAAATTGTATGGTTATTTTACTTCTTCGCTTTGCCACAATTCCCTTTTCAAGAAGAGAAGTAATGAATAATATAAAGCCAGCAAGAATTAGATGTTCAAAAAAGCTTCCAGTACTTACTGCTAAAATTAGTCCAAGTGCGATACATAAAAACAAATAAGTCATATCCACTGCGGAAATTCCTTCTGTTCGATATCTTAACATAGAGAAAATAGCAAATAGCCCAAATGCTGCTCCAGTACTAAGATCTACCCTATTTAACAAATAACTAATAAAGAAAACTATGATATTAAATGAGAAAAAAGTGAGAAACAAATCTGTTCGGTGGTGTTTCTTCAAATAGATAAATTTCGCTAAAACATAGACCGCTACTAAGTCAACGATGAGTTTAGCCACAAAAACCGGATTAATTTCTTCCCACGACCAACTACTAATAATTTGAAGCAAGTTCATATTTATTTTTTAGTTTATTAATTGCATGTAATACTGCCTTGAAATTATTTTGCTTAAGATTGGGATTCAAGCTAGCCATTCCAAGGCAATATTTACTAAGTGAATTACTTTCAATTTTTTTGCTTTTGATTTCATTTACAAATGTAGAATGTGTGAACTTAATTTTCTTGGTCTCAGCAATGACAATTGAATCAAATCTTATCTCAGATTGATTATTACGAAAACTTAGATTAAAATCAAATGTTAGCTTCTCATCAAAGTTCTTATCGTACATCGTGATTCGATCATATACAACTTCAATTTGTGGAATCAGCCCATTAAACTGATCTGTTGGCTCTGTATGCCGCTCTTTAATGGTTAGTCCTTTATTTGTTTTTTGTTTAACCTCAAAAAAAGAAAGCCCGTCGCTGTATGTCCTTGTTCTCATTTTCATCCTATTACCATGTCCATTGTGATGCGCCATGTAAAACACCAAATCAGGACTATCATAATAAACAGTAGAATAAGTCTGACTTATTTTGCCATGGTGCAAAACAACACAATAAGCATCTTTTAATGCATCAATAAGCCCAGTCCAATCATGATAATGCATAATATACTTAGTATCCCTTCTGCCTGAATAAAGCAATTGGGGCTTTAGGGATAAGAAATCTATCTGTTGAAAACCGGTTAAGTGAATTGGATGCATGGAAATAAGCTGTAACGGAAGTTATTTATAATTTCTTCTATTACAAGCAAAAAAAATCATAAAAAAAGCCATCCCAATTGGGATGGCTTTGTACTATTATCTCTACAAATTAGTTCTCAAACTTGAGATCTAGACCTAGACCTCTAAGTTCATGTACCAATACATTGAAAGATTCAGGAATACCAGCACGTGGTACGTTATCACCCTTCACAATCGCTTCATAGGTCTTCGCCCTTCCGATGATATCATCAGACTTAAGCGTCAACAATTCTTGAAGGATATTAGAAGCACCATAAGCTTCAAGTGCCCAAACTTCCATCTCACCAAAACGCTGACCACCAAACTGCGCTTTACCACCTAATGGCTGCTGAGTAATCAATGAATATGGACCGATAGAACGTGCGTGCATCTTGTCATCAACCATGTGATGTAACTTAAGCATATAGATGATACCCACTGTTGCTTTCTGGTGGAAACGCTCTCCAGTCTCACCATCATAAAGATAGGTATGTCCGAAGCTAGGTAATTTAGCTTGATCAATTAATCCTTTGATTTCATCTACGGTTGCACCATCAAAGATTGGGGTAGAAAATCTCATTCCCAACTTCTCACCTGCCCATCCTAAAATGGTTTCATAGATCTGTCCCAAGTTCATACGAGAAGGTACGCCCAATGGGTTGAGAACAATGTCCACTGGTGTTCCATCCTCAAGGAATGGCATATCTTCTGCTCTTACAATTTTAGCAACGATACCCTTGTTACCATGGCGACCAGCCATTTTATCACCTACCTTAAGCTTACGCTTAACAGCTAGGTATACTTTAGCTAGTTTCAATACACCCGCTGGTAATTCATCACCAATTGAAATATTGAATTTCTCACGCTTATAACGTCCTAGTTCTTCGTTGTACTTGATGTTGTAGTTGTGCAACAATGTATTGATAGCATCATCAATTTTTCCATCTCCAGTCCAACCCAAAGGATTCACATTTTGATAGTCGATACTCGCCAATGACTTAGAATTGAACTTAGCACCCTTAGCGATAATCACTTCACCAAAGTTGTTAGATACACCAGAAGAAGCTTTATCCTTCAATAAAGTCTGAAGTTTGCTAACTAATAATTCAAGCAAATCTTTTTCATTCTGTGTATGGACTGCCTCAAGTTTTTCTATTGCTGCTTTTTCTTTTGCCTTTGAATTCTTATCCTTCTTAGCGCGTTGGAATAGTTTCTTACCTATAACAACACCTTCAGTTCCGCTTGGGGCCTTCAAAGAAGCATCTTTTGCATCACCAGCCTTATCACCAAAGATGGCTCTCAACAACTTCTCTTCTGGAGTTGGATCGCTCTCTCCTTTTGGTGTAATCTTACCAATAATGATATCACCTTCTTTTACTTGAGCACCAATACGGATGATACCATACTGATCAAGATCTTTTGTAGCTTCTTCAGAGACGTTTGGAATATCCGGAGTCAACTCTTCTTCACCCAACTTCGTATCACGCACCTCAAGTTCAAACTCAGAAATATGAATTGAAGTGAACAGGTCTTCGCTAACTACTTTCTCGTTGATTACGATTGCATCTTCAAAGTTGTAACCTTTCCATGGCATGAATGCTACTTTCAAGTTACGACCCAATGCAAGTTCACCATTCTTTACAGCATATCCTTCAGTCAAGAAATCACCTTCTTTAACACGCTGACCTTTAGCAACTGCTGGTCTTAGTGTGATTGAAGTTTCTTGGTTAGTTTTGATAAACTTAGTAAGTCTATAAACCCTCAAATCATCTTCAAAACTCACAAGCTTTTGTGCTTCGTCACGCTCATAACGAACATGAATTTCATTAGCATCAACAAATTCAACAACACCATTCCCTTCAGCATGCATTTGAATGCGCGCATCTCGAGCCGCTTTTGCTTCCAGTCCGGTTCCTACAATTGGCGCCTGTGGCTTGATCAAAGGAACAGCCTGGCGTTGCATGTTTGATCCCATCAATGCACGGTTAGCATCATCATGCTCCAAGAATGGAATAAGAGATGCACTTAGACCTACAATCTGGTTAGGTGCAACGTCCATGAACTCCACCTCATTTGGTTCAAGAATTGGGAAGTCGCCTGTTTGTCTTGCCTTAACCTTATCTTCAGCAAACTCACTCTTATCATTCAAAGGAACGTTTGCCTGTGCAATCTTAGCTGTATCTTCTTCTTCAGCACTGAGGTAAGTCAACTTTTTAACTTCAACCTTACCATTGTTTACTTTTCTATAGGGCGTTTCAATGAAGCCCATCTCATTGATTTTTGCGTGAACACAAAGAGTAGAAATCAAACCAATGTTCGGACCTTCTGGTGTTTCAATGGTACAAAGACGACCATAGTGTGAATAGTGTACGTCACGCACCTCGAAACCTGCACGCTCTCTGCTAAGACCACCGGGACCAAGAGCGGAGATACGACGCTTGTGCGTGATCTCACTCAATGGATTGGTTTGATCCAAGAACTGAGAAAGCTGTGATGTTCCAAAGAAAGAATTGATTACAGATGAAAGTGTACGAGCGTTGATCAAATCTACAGGAGTGAACACTTCGTTATCGCGTACGTTCATACGCTCACGGATTGTTCTCGCCATCCTTGCTAGACCCACACCAAACTGAGCATACAACTGCTCACCTACTGTACGTACACGTCTGTTGCTCAAGTGATCGATATCATCAATCTCTGCCTTACCGTTGGTTAAGCGAACAAGATATTTGATGATTTCAATGATATCTTCTTTTGTAAGTGTCTTTTGGTTAAGACCGTAGTTAAGGTTCAACTTTTTATTGATCTTATAACGACCTACCTCACCAAGATCATAACGCTTATCACTAAAGAATAATTTGTCGATGATACCACGAGCAGTCTCGTTATCTGGCGCATCAGCTCCTCTCAATTGCTTGTAGATATGCTGTACCGCTTCCAATTCAGAGTTTGAAGTATCCTTATTCAAAGTATTGTAGATGATTGCATAATCACCACTCACTTCTTCTTTCTGAATAAACACACTCTTTACTTCAGTTTCAAGAATGGTTTGAATATCATTTTCATTCAAGACTTTGTCGCGCTCCAACACAACTTCATTTCTCTCAAGAGAAACCACTTCACCAGAATCTTCGTCAACGAAATCTTCTACCCAAGTCTTCAATACCCTTGCAGCTAAACGCTTTCCGACCATGCCAGAAAGTGTTTTCTTATCAGCTTTAACTTCATCAGCCATTCCAAATAATTCAAGAATGTCTTTATCTGTTTCAAAACCAATAGAACGCAATAAAGTGGTTACAGGGAATTTCTTCTTACGATCGATGTACGCATACATCACGTTGTTGATATCTGTAGCAAATTCCATCCACGCGCCTTTGAAAGGAATCACACGTGCAGAATAAATCTTTGTACCATTTGGATGCAGAGACTGACCAAAGAATACACCAGGTGAACGGTGCAACTGTGATACTACAACCCTTTCAGCACCATTGATTACAAAAGTACCTCTTGGCGTCATGTAAGGAATATTACCCAAGAATACATCTTGAACAATAGTTTGGAAGTCAACGTGCTCCTCATCATTACAACTCAAACGCAACTTTGCTTTAAGCGGTACTGCATAAGTTAGTCCGCGCTCCATACACTCTTCAATTGTGTACCTGGGTGGATCAATGAAGTAGTCAAGAAACTCCAACATGAAGATGTTTCTGGTATCGTTGATAGGAAAGTTTTCCTTGAATACCTTGAACAAACCTTCGTTGTTACGTTTATCAGGAGTTGTTTCCAATTGGAAAAAATCCTTGAACGACTGAATTTGAATTTCTAAAAGATCGGGAGTTTCTGCTAGGTGTTTTACCTTACCAAAATGTACTCTGCTAGAAGCCACTTTTGCTGAAGACATAGAATGATGTGCTTTTTAAAGTGTGTATATTTTAAAACAATAAAGTTCCATTGTCGTCTTTCAATCGCAACAATTTGATTTCCAAATACTTACGACTTCAATGAAGGTCTAAATTGTATTAAGCCCAATTTAAGGGATTGCGAAGTTAGGATAATATGCTGAAACTGACAAATTTATTGGGCCTGAGCAAGATTTTGGCATGATTCTTGGGCGACCGAAAAATTTAGGGTTTATTGAATAAAAAAAACCGGACGATTGTCCGGTTTTCTATGAGAAAAAGCGTTTTTCTTATTTGATTTCAACTTCAGCGCCAGCTTCTTTAAGCTTAGCAGCCAAGTCATCAGCTTCAGCTTTAGAAACGCCCTCTTTAATTGGCTTTGGAGCACCGTCAACGAGGTCTTTTGCTTCTTTAAGACCGAGACCAGTCAAATCTTTAACGATCTTCACAACTGCAAGCTTGTTAGCTCCACCGTTCTTCAAGATAACGTCAAATGCTGTCTTTTCTTCAGCAGCGGCTGCGCCACCACCTTCACCTGCTGCTACAACTACTGCAGCTGCAGCTGGTTCAATTCCATAATCAGCTTTCAATACTTCTGCTAATTCTTGTACTTCTTTTACTGTTAAGCCTACTAGTTGTTCGGCTAATGCTTTTACGTCTGCCATATTTTTACTTTTTAAACCGCTTTCAGTGCTTTTGGCTCCAGCGGATGGTTATTAATATGCCACATTTGAACCTCAGTGGCGTTGGGTTTTTTACAATTCTTATTCAGCAGCTGCAGTTTGAGCTTGCTTTTCGTGGTGCTGCAATAAACCAGCAAGAACGCGCTTGGCTGGAGATTGCAACAAGCCGATAACTTCACCAATAAGCTCTTGCTTAGTTTTAATCTGCGTAAGTGCTTTGAGGTTGTTATCTCCTGCATATACATCACCATTGATAAAAGCAGCTTTTAAAACTGGCTTTTCTGCATTGGCATCTTTACGAAAACCACTGATGATTAATGCTGGATCTTTAGGATTTTCAGAGAACATGAGTGCTGTAACATTATGCAATGCATCGTAAACACCTGCATATTTTTCTCCATCCAAAGATTCAAGGGCTTTGCGAATGAGGGTGTTTTTGGCCACCTTCATCTCTACTTTCTTATCGAAACAAGCTCTTCTTAATTTTGAAACCTGCTCAACTGAAAGTGATTCAGTATCTGTAACATAGAAGTTGCTGTACTGACTGAATTTTTCCTTCAGTACTTCAATCACTTCATTTTTTTCTTGCTTATTCATGTGTTAAGCTGTTTAATTTTTTTAAAAATAGTTCACGTTTAGTGTACCAATACTTTTGTATCGATAGCGATAGCTGGACTCATAGTGCTTGCCATGAATACGCTCTTCAAATAAGTTCCTTTTGCAGTTGAAGGTTTTGCTTTGATGATAGCATTAAGCAATTCCAAACTGTTTTCGGTGATCTTTTCTGGAGAGAAGCTAACACGACCAATTGATGCGTGAACGATACCTGCTTTATCCACTTTGAATGCAACTTTACCAGCTTTAACATCTTTGATGGCTGCTGAAACATCGTTTGTTACAGTACCAGTCTTAGGGTTTGGCATCAAGTTACGTGGACCAAGTACTTTACCCAGCTTACCTAATTTAGGCATGACAGATGGTGTTGCGATGATTACATCGATTTCAGTCCACCCACCTTCAATTTTTTGGATAAATTCATCTAGTCCTACAAAGTCGGCTCCAGCAGCAGTTGCTTCTGCTTCCTTTTCAGGTGTGCAGAGCACCAATACTTTCTTGGTTTTACCAGTTCCATGAGGAAGGGTTACAGTGCCACGAACAGCTTGGTCTGCTTTTTTTGGATCAACACCCAATCTGATGTGTAAATCCACTGAACTATCAAACTTTGTACAATTAATTTCTTTTACTAAACCTGAAGCTTCAGTAAGAGAATAGACCTTTTTGTCGTCTACCTTACCTGCTATTGCTTTTCTTTTTTTTGTGATTCCCATCTTAATAAAGATTTAAGCTGTGATCAATTAATTTTCCCATGGGGCTTTGCCATCAACTGTGATACCCATACTTCTTGCTGTACCAGCAACCATTTTCATAGCGCTGTCTAATGTAAAGCAATTGAGATCGGGCATCTTGTCTTTTGCAATAGCCTCTACCTGGGCCCAGCTTACCTTACCCACCTTTTGGCGGTTAGGTTCTTTGGAACCACTCTGAAGCTTGCTCGCCTCAAGCAACTGAACAGCTGCCGGAGGAGTCTTGATGATGAAGTCGAATGATTTGTCTGAGTATACTGTAATGACAACAGGTAACACTTTACCCATTTTGTCTTGCGTCCTGGCATTGAACTGCTTACAGAACTCCATAATGTTAACACCCTTAGAACCCAAAGCAGGTCCAACTGGTGGTGCAGGATTGGCTTGTCCGCCTTTAACCTGCAACTTTACATAGCCAGAAATTTCCTTAGCCATAATAAAATTGTTTTTTGGTGATAGCGTTCCAACATTTTATTGGAACTCCCAAATCCATTCAAAAAAAGAACTTTCGATTGGGGGTGCAAAGGTAAGGGACAAAATTTAAATCTCCAATCATATGACATAATTTTTACCTCAAATCCTTTTCTGGCCCAAAAAACTGCATTTTTTATAAAAACCCCTTCACCCCAATTTTTACCTGAATTTGTGTTCCACCAACCAACCCGTAATAAATGTGGATTTTATTTTGAAAATGTTTTGTGAAGAATTGATTTTAATTGTTAATTTTCATTTGGTTTTTCAGCAATCTAGAACTTATTAAAAATTACATTATGGCATCTTCAAAAAAATCAAGTAAAAAGTCAGCCAAAAAAGCTGCTCCGAAGAAGGCAAAAAAAGCAGCACCTAAAAAGGTAGTTAAAAAGGCTGCAAAGAAAACAGCGAAAAAAGCTGCTCCAAAAAAAGCCGCAAAAAAAGCAGCACCTAAAAAAGCTGCAAAGAAAACAGTGAAAAAAGCTGTAAAAAAAGCTGCTCCAAAAAAAGCCGCAAAAAAAGCAGCACCTAAAAAAGCTGCAAAGAAAACAGCGAAAAAAGCTGCAAAAAAAGCTGCTCCAAAAAAGGTAGTAAAAAAAGTAGCGCCTAAAAAAGTTGCTCCAAAAAAAGCTGCTAAAAAGAAAGTAGCTCCAAAACCTGCACCTGCTCCTGTAGCTGTAGTGGCCCCAATGCCAGCAGCACCAGTAGCTGAAACACCAGCTCCTACTGAAGGTTCAAGCAATTAATCTTGAAAAATAAACATAAAAAAAGGTAACCATTTGGTTACCTTTTTTAGTTATTTAAAAATTACTTAAGATAATTTTTCTACTTGCATGTAATTCAACTCAACAGGTGTAGATCTGCCGAATATTTTTACAGTTACTTTCAACTTCTTCTTTTCATCGTTTACTTCTTCAATAACGCCATTGAAATCATTGAATGGACCATCTACAATTTTGATTGTTTCTCCAATGATGAATGGTTCGCTCATAATCATTCCACCAGCATCACTCATTTCGTCAATCTTACCCAACATCTTGTTCACTTCAGATTTACGTAATGCAATTGGATTTTCTTTACCAAGGAAATGAATAACATTAGTTGTATTCTTAATAGCGGAGATGATATCATCATGGAGTTTGCCACCTACGCATTCGATCATAACATAACCAGGGTAGAAGTTGCGCTCGCGCATTACTTTTTTACCATTCTGGACTTTATACACTTTCTCAACTGGTAAAAAAATCTGCTTGATTACATTATCCCAGCCATTTCGGAGAATATCTTTATCTAAGTATTCCTTAACCTTCTTCTCCTTGCCACTGATGACACGAAGAACATACCATTTGGTTTCTTGCTGTACAGTTGTTTCTTCCATTACTTGAACAATGAGTAAATGAATTTGAGGACAGTGCTACTGCCAAGATCTAGAACCCATACAATCGCTGTAATGACCAAGGTGGCCACCAATACGATCATGGTTGACTGTTGTAATTGTTGCCAGTTTGGCCAAGTCACTTTTTCCATCAACTCGTTGTAAGAGTCTTTGAAGTATGTTTGGATCTTGTTCATATTTTATTTTTTGCGAATAACTAATTTAAACAAAAGTAGTCATTCTTTTCATTTGCACGGGCACTAGGATTCGAACCCAGATCAAAGGTTTTGGAGACCTCTATTCTACCATTGAACTATGCCCGTTCTTTAAGAAACAAAGTACCCAGAGGATTCTCCAGGTACTTTGTTATTTATGCTTTGGATAAAGCCTTTCGGCAATTATCATTTAGGCTTACTTAATGATCTCTGTAACCTGACCAGCACCTACGGTACGGCCACCTTCGCGGATCGCAAATTTCAAACCTTTTTCCATCGCGATTGGCTGGATCAATTTAACACTAAGGTTAGTGTTATCACCAGGCATAATCATTTCAGTACCTGCAGGAAGAGTACACTCTCCTGTTACGTCAGTTGTACGGAAATAGAACTGAGGACGGTATTTGTTGAAGAAAGGAGTGTGACGTCCACCTTCATCTTTGCTCAATACGTAAACTTCACCTTTGAATTCAGTGTGTGGAGTGATTGAACCAGGCTTGCAAATAACCATACCACGACGGATTTGGCTCTTTTCAATACCACGGAGAAGAAGACCTGCGTTGTCTCCGGCTTCACCTTCGTCAAGCAACTTGCGGAACATTTCAACACCAGTACAAGTAGAAGTCAATTTGTCTTCCATCATACCAACGATTTCAACACCTTCACCAACTTTGATTCTTCCACGCTCGATACGACCGGTAGCAACTGTACCACGACCAGTAATAGTGAATACGTCCTCTACAGACATCAAGAAGGCCATGTCAACTGGACGAGGAGGAAGTGGGATATAAGAATCAACCGCATCCATCAATTCGTTTACAGTGGCAACCCACTTTTCTTCACCTGCAAGAGCACCTGTAGCAGAACCCTTAATGATTGGTGTATTATCTCCATCGAAACCACGCTTAGTCAATTCTTCGCGGATTTCCATTTCAACTAGTTCAAGCAATTCAGGATCATCAACAAGGTCAACCTTGTTCATGAAAACAACAATACGAGGAACACCTACCTGACGTGCAAGAAGGATGTGCTCCTTCGTTTGTGGCATCGGACCATCTGTAGCAGCAACTACGAGGATAGCACCGTCCATTTGTGCAGCACCAGTAATCATGTTCTTAACGTAGTCAGCGTGACCTGGACAGTCAACGTGAGCATAGTGACGAGAAGCTGTTTCGTACTCCACGTGTGCAGTATTGATGGTAATACCTCTTTCTTTTTCTTCAGGGGCACCATCGATTTCATCATACTTTTTTGCTTGAGCAAGACCTCTCTTTGAAAGGATGTCAGTGATCGCAGCAGTCAACGTGGTTTTACCATGGTCAACGTGGCCAATGGTACCAATGTTTACGTGGGGTTTGTCCCGCTTAAAAGTCTCTTTAGACATTGTTATCCGTTTTTGTTTGTTTTTACTTGATTTACCTATTGAAACGGCCGCAAAGTTATTGACTTTGGGACGAATATCAAAAGTTTTTTCCTATACGGTGGAGCCGTTAGTGAGAATCGAACTCACGACCTCTTCCCTACCAAGGAAGTGCTCTACCACTGAGCTACAACGGCTTTTGGCCGCTGTAGCGGCTTTTGAGCGGGAGACGAGGCTCGAACCCGCGACCTATAGCTTGGAAGGCTATCGCTCTACCAACTGAGCTACTCCCGCAGTGTATACTGGTAAAAAAGTTCAAACCCAATCCTTTTGAATGTGGGCAGGAGTGGATTCGAACCACTGAAGTCGAAAGACAGCGGATTTACAGTCCGCCCCATTTGGCCGCTCTGGAACCTGCCCCCACTAGTTAACACTCTGAATGGAGGTTGATTTACCAATCAATCTCAGAGCCAGAGAAGGGACTCGAACCCCCGACCAGCTGATTACAAATCAGCTGCTCTACCAGCTGAGCTACTCTGGCTTAAATAGTTGGATAATGGCCTTTTCTTCCTTACCAGTATACGTTTGAAAAAATAAAGATCTACCCCCCTTTTTCAGGGGAATGCAAAGGTAATGGAAAACTTTAAATGCAAAAATTTTGGCTGAAAAAATTTCTAAATATTTCAATAAAGCAATCAGGCCAACTGTTTCTCTTTTACTTTCTTGATTTTGACCAACATAGAGTCCATTGCCATGTCAAAAGATTCTTCGAAAGATTTAGTGCTTTGCTTTACGAAAAGTTCATGTCTAGGAATCTGAACCCTGATTTCAGCAACCTTGTCCTTTATTTGGTGTATCACATTATCCAGCTTTAAAAACACGTCAACTGCCATTATGCGATCGTGGTGATTGGCAAGCTTGCCAATCTTTTTATTGATATGCTCTAAAAGTTTAGCATCAGCTTCAAAATGTACTGCATGAACATTCACTGTCATAACAAGCGTTTTTTAGGTTTTGGATATTTTTTTCTTCACTCTTAAGTTATGAAAGATAAGCAGCAGAGCAAAATAAATTATGCTAAAAAGAACGAAAAATCATCCTTTAGGATGGGCCTTTTTATGAATGTCCCTCAATCGCTCAATACTATTGTGGGTATAGACCTGTGTAGCGGCTAGGGAGCTATGTCCAAGTAGCTCTTTCACTGCATTTAGTTCAGCGCCATTTCCGGTTAAATGTGTTGCAAAACTATGTCTGAGTACGTGTGGGCTCTTCTTCTCTGCGGTGGTTACGGTCGACAAATGCTTTTTTACGATATCATAAACTTGTCGCGTACTCACTGCCCTTCCTTTTGGCGTATAGAGTAGTTGAGTAAATCCAACTTCTTTGAACTCCTGACTCCTGGCTTTTAGATACTCATCCACCTGTGTTGCCAATGTGGGATGCATGGGAATGATTCGCTCTTTATTGCCTTTTCCCAAAACTTTCAACTGCAAACGCTTGGTATCAATATTTGATTCTTTCAAGTTAACAAGCTCACTCACACGAATGCCGGTGAAATACAACAAAGTCAAAACCAGGTATTCAAAACAACCCTCATAATTTTCTGGGAAAACGTTTATTTCCAGCAATTGCTGCATCTGATCCTGCTCAACATATGATGGCAAGCGCTTTCTTGTCTTGAGTACTTGCATCGTTTTGGCAGGATTCTTATTCAGTTCACCTTGCACCAAACAATGTTTGAAAAAGGATTTTAAGGAGGATATTTTTCGGTTGATGCTTCTTGGCTGTACTTTCTGCAAAGTGAGTGCAGCAAGCCAGGAACGAATCATGGTTGTTGTGATCTGCGAAGGCTGATCTACATCAAACTGCGCCTTGATAAATTGAAAAAAAACAGTTAGATCATCGCCATATGCCCTGAGGGTATTGACTGAATACCTTTTCTCAAATTTGATGTGGTTCAGAAAGGATTGTATGGCTGGATGCTGGATTTCAGGCATAAAAAAAGTAGTCATAAAGTTACGAAACCTCATGACTACTTAGGAATATTTTAAACAATTGCGACTATGCGTCGAGCAATCCGTTAACCAGCTTTGCCTTATAGATTGCCTTCAATACTTCAGTCCTTCTTCTAACAGAAGGCTTCGTAAATGATTGACGCTCACGGAGTTGGAGAAGAGTCTTAGACTTTTCATACTTCTTCTTGTACTTCTTAAGCGCCTTGTCGATGTTTTCGCAATCTTTTGAATCAATGATAAGCATAACTATTACCTCTTATTTTAGGGATGCAAAGATAGGGGGAAAGATGGAAATTTCAAATGAAAAATAAAATTTGTGACTGTATATCACAATTATGAGCCACATGGAGCATTATTATTCGTAGAATCGAAAGTTCCATCACTTCCAGGAAGTAATTTACCCGGATCACAAACATCTTTTGTCATGCTTACTTCTAGCACTTGAATAATAGGCTTTTCCCAATTTTTCAACTCTTCCATAGTTTTCAACTACGTAAAATTAGTCTTTTTTAAAGTTCATGAGGTAGTTGATACTAGAAATATCATGTAATAATTTGATAATATTTCTTCTTTCGTAGTTGGGATGCCTAGATGAAGTTATGCTTATTAAATTAGTGCTAATAACTCCAGTAACTTCTTGACTAGTGTGACTAAACTTATCATCAAGTTGTAACACTACTTCTTTCAAAGCAATATCTTTTTGAATTCTATCACCAAAATCAAATGATTGAACTTTTGAAACAGAATTCTCTACTATTTCTTTTGGAAGTAAATCCTTAAACATCTTTCTGTAAAGAAATTTAGATTCTCCATTTCTAAAAAAATAAGCATCACTTATAGTTAGAGAAAAATCTATTACTCTCCTATCTGAAGTAGGATCAGTTATATCGATTCCAAATGATTTCCCATATAAAGCCCAATAAATATTGGAATAATAAATATTCTTTTGAAGCTGACTAATTCTCAATTTTCTGCTAGAAAAAAAACTAGCATAGCCAGGTATTAAGTCGTTTAGTTTTGATTTGAAAAGTTTTCTGTTTTTTTTATAATATGCCAAACTTAGGCTTCCTTCTCTTACAAAGAAATTATTATTATAGATTGACTTTTTATTTAACCATGACCTTATATTAAACTTTAAAACACTTAAAATCCTGATTCGAAAAGCCTGAAAAAAAGAGAGTCTTTTCTTATCTGCATAATATTTAATTGCTTTATATAGGTTTAAAAATTGCAGACGAAAAAACATTTCTAAGTGGACCAAATATCCATCAGCAGAAACTGTGAAATTTCCCATTTGACCCGTCATCATCAAACGTATATTGCTTCTCTTCGCTTCCTTTAAAATTCCATTTATCCAGAAAGAATTCAAAGTGACAGATGGATTAAATGGATTCATGCGTAAATCTTTTAAATCAACTTCAGATAACTTGAAATCATCAAAACTTAAAAAATTAGACCGCACATTGTCTTTTTTACCACAAAAAATATTTACCAAATTGGACTCATCTGCAAACTGTTTTTCTTTATCAGTCAGCTTTGTATTCAAAGCAGGAACACTTGTAAATGTGTATAAATTATGGCCTGATTTTTTAAGCTCATTGGAACTTAAGGTTGCAACTGACATTGAATCTAATCCTGAACTTAAGTATAAACCAATTTCTGTAATACACCTACATCTCGACTTTACTGCGTTGAAATAAATTGATTTGAAATCATATACTACATCAAAATCATAGCGATATTTTTTTTG
>JBEASE010000121.1:0-4105 GCA_041162625.1 Bacteroidota bacterium
GCAAATTTGAGGTATCAACAGTTAGATCATGTAAAAATGATTCCATGTATTCTCTCTCGTTTTCTTTTTCATTCAATTGCTCACGATAGTTCTCTGCCAGGAATCCAAGGGATACTGCAAGGAATAACATCAGAAATTCCAATAGATATTCTGTGATATTCTTTTTCTTATTTGACTGTAAATTTTCCATTAGTCAGATTTGAATTACCAACAAGATAAATAGAAAATTGGATTTCTATTTTTGCTAACTTGAAAAGTTTTAAATTCAAAAAAAGTTTTTCTATGGCAGAAAAAGAGAGCAGTGCTACCCTTTATAAGAAAGCCTTCAAGGACTACATAGGTTTTTTTGCTGAGAATCTTAGAGAAGGTTATGCTGAAATGAAATTGGAGCGACAGTTGATGAAGTCGATGGTAGCCGATCTAGAGCGCAACGAAGAATTGTTGTTGAGTCAGAAGGCTTCTCTTAATTCAAGGAGAATTGCTTGTGATTCTATAGCCTATTTTTTCAATCAAAAAGATATCAGACAACATGGAGCTGATTTATACATGTATGCTAGACGACTAGGATACTATGGCGGTGAATATCCACTTTCTTCCCGTTCATTGGATCAATTAAAAAACAGTGGATTGTTCAGTATCATCAGCAAAGATGTAGTTGCTGATTCTTTGTCCAATTATGATAATCTAAAAACAGAGTATGAACAAAGAATAAAATGGTATTTCGAAGATGTGAAAAAGGTTCAGGATATCAACAAGATTATTTTTGATGCAAGGGTATTTGAGAAGGCAACTATTTATACAAATGAGTATGCGTTTAAAATTCTGAGACCAGAAGGCAATCCAGCCTTACTCACTTATAATGAAGCAGATTTGCAGAAATACTATAATACATTTTATTACCTCCGTAGAAACACAGAAACCCAGCTGAAAGATGTTACAGCGTTAATTGAAAGTACAGTTAAGTTAAAGCAACTGATTACTAAAGAGTATGCATTTTAGTAAATGATATTTTTTAGAATTACTATTTAAAAAATATCCAGATCGCTTCCCATTACAACAGCCCCACTGTAGTGCTGTTTTATTTCCTCCATTAATGTTTCTTTCGATTCTTTGAAAAACAAGATATGGGTAAGTACTAATAATTTAGGTTTCACTTGTGTTGCAATGCTACCCAATTGTGCTGGTGAGGTGTGAAAGGTGCTGTGGTATTTTTTCCAGCGGTCTTCTCTTTTGTCTAAACCTTTTTGAGAAAATATTTCATGGACAAGTATGTCGCAGTCTTTTGCGTTATTTATTAATGATTGACTATAAGTTGCATCACCAGAGATAACAATAACCTTATCAGGTGTTTCAAATCTGTAGCCATAGGCATGGTCCCAGTTACCATGACTCACTTCAAACGCATATACTTTTACCAACTCATCCTGATAAATCAATCCTGTTTTTATTTCATGTGTGTTGACTACATAAGCAGCTTTATCACCCATTTCTAGTCCTTTTAAGCGGACAGAAATATCTTTCTTGTAGGCTTTCATCAAGTGATTCGTCATCGACTTAATACCTTTTGGTCCGAATACTTCTAGTGGCGCATTTCTGTCTAATACAGCAGGAGTAAAAATCATATCAGCATAACCTACTGTATGATCAGTATGTAAGTGAGTAATGAATAACTTTTTAAGCTGACTCGCTGCTAGAGCAGGAAATGTTTTACTCATTGATGATGCTCTTCTTACCACTCCTGGTCCGCAGTCCACGATATACGATTGATCATTTACTACAATTGCCAAGCTTGGTCCAGAACGCTCAGGATCTGCAAACGGTGTGCCAGTTCCTAATAAAACCAATTTGGTTTGAGCAAAGACTATGGCTGTATTAAGGATAAGAATACTTGCTATTAAGATCCTTTTAACCATAGTATAGATTATTTTGGTTGAATGAATGTATTAAGATTATACTACTTCAAGTAAAAGATTGCCATCTATACCTAAGTGTTGATGAATTGCTTTTAAAAAATTGATATCAGGCTCTTGTTTTCCTGAAAGTATTTTGGAAATCTTGGACCCTGTTGTGTTTAATAGTACTGCAAGCATAGATTGATTCATATTCATTTCTTCTAAGCGTTGCATCACTATGAAGTTTAGCGAGAGTTTAAAGCTGTTCGGAAGTAGGTTTAATTTTTCATAGTCTGATGCCATCAAAGTCAATCGTTCTAATTCTTTTTCATCTTTTTTACTCAATGCATGAAAACCTCCAAGTTTGGTTGCCTTTGAAATATATTTTTCAATCATTAACATGATTGCTTCATATTGCTCTTTTGTTCTGATTTTGTCTAGCATATATTAAATTGTTGAGCAGTTTATTTTATCGTATTCATCATGGGTGCCAATAAATCTGATATATACAGTTCTGGTATTAAAATGAATCATTGCTACTAATCTATAATTATTGCCACTTAAATTAAAAACAAATCTATCATTCCCTACTGGATCGACATATCCAAAATCTTGATTGATCTCATGAACATTTTTCCAATTGGCTTCATAAGTTAATAGATACCATCTTAACAAAGCTTCTGAAGCTTTAGGAAACCGGTCACAAAAATCAGCAATTTTGTTCCAAGACAATATTACCATCAAAATTAATTAAATTCTAAAAAAGAAAATAATTTCTATAAAAGAAATTATTATTTAATTCAAATTAATTAAGATTGTTATTAATGCTGAGTGAAAATCCTCATCATTTGATGATGATTTTCTTGTCTATATAGAGGTTAAAAATAAAGTTGAAACTAAGCTTCAATAGTCTGGTATCTTTCATAAACCTCCATTCGCTCGGCTTTCATCATCCCTTTTGTTTCTTCAACAAAAGCATTGCGTAGTTCACGGGTTTTGAAAATAAAAAAACATATACTGTCTTTGCTATGATAAATGGCTTTGCATTCATCGTCAATTGCACTTAATTCTTCTGGTATATCAGCTTTTAAGCAAATCATGCGTAGAGATTTAGGTTATAAAGTTAGGGGAATGTTTAATTTAGAAAGATTTTGCTTTAAACCCTTTAATGATTTTTCACTCTAACAAATATGCCACCCATGAAAAGATCAGTAAGGATGTTGTTGTTTGCCTCAAGCCTTTGGTATTTTGGTGAAGGCTTGTTTGGTCCACTTTTTGCCATATTTTCAGAAAAAGTAGGTGGTGATTTACTAGATATTACTTGGGCTTGGTCGCTTTACTTGATTGTTACAGGTGTTTTCTATGTCTTAATTGGAAAACTATTCAATCGTTCTCTTTTGAAACCCAAACTTATTGTGGTTGGGTATGGTTTAAACACCATTTTTACTTTCTGTTATTTGTTGGTAGATAATACTACTCGATTGCTCTTGGTACAAGCAGGTTTAGGATTGGCTGAAGCGATATCTACACCAGCTTGGGATGCAACATTTTCATCGGAGATGGACGACACCAATGATACTTTTGTTTGGGGAATAGCAAATGGACAATCCTTTTTTGTATCTGGTATAGCGGTTGCTATCGGTGGTTTGATTGCTAATTATATTTCTTTTGAAGCGCTAATTATATTTCTTTTGAAGCTTTGTTTATTCTTATGGGGTGCATTCAATTAGTTGCGACAATCATACAGGCACGTGAGACTTTTTTTGTAAAACCGTGTTGATGCAGTCACTCAATTTAAGGTGTAAGCCAATCTGCATGTATTAGAGAACCTTTATTATAGCTAAAACCTGCACGTCGGTTTCCAGTATGATGTGCATAGTACCAATCTAATTTTTCTACAGTAGTTTCAACTACTACAAAATTTTGAAAGCCTGCTTCGCTTTCTTCGAGCGTATAAGAGAAATCACTGAGTTGCTGTTCGACCGATTTAAAATCATCTGCATGTATTTTCCCTGGTCCTTCTGGTAATAGATAATTTCTTCTACTATGGTGTTGTGTAAGATTCCATTGGGCTTGCGCGATGGCATCACCATGGTGAAGAATGGTTGCACCACACAAGCGAATTTGTGTTCTTTGAGTTGGATCATAAGCAAGCCAGCTGAGTTGACCTGTTGCTTGTATGTCGTCTATTTTGCTGCTGCGTATGTCCGTAT
>JBEASE010000056.1:0-10574 GCA_041162625.1 Bacteroidota bacterium
AGACCAGTCGAGATCAAGCCTTCTAGGATGTGCGTTTATTTCAAGCACAACATTATTGGCAATACAAGCATCAATGATTTTTTCATGATCGATTGGATAACCTTTTCTACTCAGTAATAATCTACCGGTAGGGTGTCCTAAAACAGTGGTGTAAGGATTTTCTATAGCAGTCAATAAACGACTCATTGCTTTTTCTTCACTCATTTTTAAGTTCGAGTGGACTGAAGCAATGACCATATCAAACGTACTCAGTAAATTATCAGAATAATCTAGTGCTCCATCATTTAAGATGTCACTTTCAACGCTTTTGAAAATCTTAAATGGTGCGAGTTTGTTGTTAAGCTCATCAATGTATTGGTGCTGAGCCTTAATGCGCTCCTCATTCAGGCCGTTGGCGTAGAAAGCCGACTTACTATGGTCGCTGATCACCAAATACTCAAAACCCTGTGCTATACAAGCCAATGCCATTTCTTCAATGGTATTGGATCCATCACTCCAATTGCTGTGACTATGGATGATTCCTTTGATTTGGTTCACTTGAATCAGTTGGTCGAATGAATCTATTTTTGCTTGTTCAATAATCTCTGCATTTTCTCTCAAGCAAGTCGGGATGAAATGAATACCCAACAACGACTGCCAGTTGTTTTCAGTTGGGTAAGCGTTAGGGTGGTTTGAAAAACGGATATCCCATGCCTCTATAAATTCAGCTGATCCTGTCAGTCTGAACTGCTCTTTAGTAAAATCTACTGTGCTTGTGAAATGGAAAACCATCCTCAAGTTTTCTGGGCCTTTTGCTTCAATACTCCTTTCATCCTTTACATCAACTGAAAACTCATTATCGATAAGGAAAGCTTTCACAAGATTAAAATCTGCATCCGTCAGCCACACCAATTCATCAAGGGTGGGTAGCTGTCTAGCATAATCACCACATATGGCAAACTGATTCTTGGGGAAATTGCTGGTAAGCACCTGTAACACATGTTCTGCATAAGATTCTACATCGGCATACAAAAAATGACCTTGGTGTCTCATGAAGAACTCAATGGCATCTGCAACATTCTTCTGTGTTTTTTCACCAAAACCTTTGTACAGCATCAACCTGTTTTCATTGCAAGCATAAAGTAATTCACCTATCGTTTCGATGCCCATTTCATGCCAGATGGTTGCAATCTTTTTTGGACCTAGTCCCTTTATGCGAAGCATTTCAATAATACCTTCTGGCGTTTTAGCCAATAGTTCCTCCAGGACAGCCAATTTTTCCGTCTCTAAAATTTCTATGATCTTTTTTGCACTGGAATCTCCGATTCCTTTTATGTGTGCAATCTGATTTTTTTCATATTGATCTAGTTCGAAGGGAAGCTTTTCAATGGCAAAGGCTGCGCTAGAGTAGGACTTTGATTTAAAGCTGTTTTCCTGGTGGATGTCCATCAGTTTACTCAATAAATCAAATTGATCTGCAATAAATGAATTCGATGGCATGCAGTAAAGTTCCTGATTTTATGCTTGTTGAGGTGGGGTGGGGACAAAAAAAAGTCCCGCTCATGAGCGGGACAGTTATTCTTTGCATTGAAGAAAGATTACTTCTTCTTAGGAGCAGCTTTCTTAGCAGCTTTCTTAGGAGCAGCTTTCTTAGCAGCTTTCTTCTTAGGAGCAGCTTTCTTAGCAGCTTTCTTAGGAGCAGCTTTCTTAGCGGCTTTCTTAGGAGCAGCTTTCTTAGCAGCTTTCTTAGGAGCAGCTTTCTTTGCAGCTTTTTTTGCAGTTGCCATTTTGTTTAGAATTTAATGGTTAGAAAAAATGAATAACATAGTAAAAGTATAAACACTTTTTCTATTCAACAAAAAAAACTTTTTTTAAGGTTTGATTATCCGGCAGTTACGACTGGATTAACTGAAACTAAAGTCTTGTTGTTTTTAGACTTTCTATATTCTACAACGCCATCAGTAGTTGCAAAAATGGTGAAATCTTTACCAACACCAACATTGCTGCCAGGATGATATTGAGTGCCACGTTGCTTCAAAATGATGTTTCCGGAAACAGCGGGCTGTCCGCCAAATATTTTAATACCAAGTCTTTTGCTGTGTGAATCACGTCCGTTCTTAACACTACCTTCACCTTTCTTATGTGCCATGATACTAGAGTTTTATAGTTGGTTAATGTTTACAATCAAGCGATGCTTTCAATCTTGATTTTGGTATACAATTTACGATGTCCGATTTTTTTGCGGAAACCTTTTCTTCTTTTCATCTTGAAGGCAATTACTTTATCGCCTTGTACTTCACTTAGGATTTCAGCATTTACCTTTACAGTAACATCTTTACCTATCGAAAGTTTTCCTTCATTATCAACAAGCAGTACTTCTGGAAGCTCAATCTTATCTCCAACATTACCACTGATATGTGGAACATATAATTGCTGACCTGCTGCTACCTTGAATTGGTGTCCTGCTATCTTTACAATTGCAAACATGATTTTACAAAATTTAGGAGTGCAAAGGTAAGGAGAAATTGGTTTTTGCCCAAGTTTGATGCCAAAAATTATTGGTAATCAAAACGATTGGTTTGGCATAGGGGGGTTATCTTTGTCAAACGCAGGGCGGAATTCATATGAAGATCAAATCGTATTTGGCAAAACCCTTTGCCTCCATCATATATAAAAAGCTACAACGGTCGATGCAAACGGCCCTGGCTGATCAGGATAAAATCCTGAAAGAACTGCTCAAGAAAGGTAGCCGCTCTGAATTTGGTAAAGAACATCATTTATCAGAAGTTAATGATTATCAATCATATACGCAGGCTGTCCCTATTCGTGACTATGAGAAATACAGTCCCTATATCTCAAAAATTAAAGAAGGAAAAGCAAACATCCTTTGGCCGGGTAAACCTTTATATTTGGCAAAAACATCTGGTACCACTTCTGGGGCAAAGTACATCCCAATCTCCAATGACTCTATTTCGAACCATATTAATACAGCGAGAAATGCCTTGCTCAGTTACATCGCAACAACCGGAAAAGCAGATTTTGCCTCTGGAAATATGATTTTTTTGTCAGGTTCCCCCACCTTGGATCGTATTGGAGGTATTCCCACAGGAAGATTGAGTGGAATAGTGAACCACCACATACCTGGTTATCTAAGGTCAAATCAGTTGCCTTCTTTCGAAACCAACTGTATTGAAGACTGGGAGACTAAATTGGATAAGATTGTTGAAGAGACCATCAATAAAGACATGTCGCTTATAAGTGGTATTCCACCTTGGGTGCAAATGTATTTTGATAGACTTCATGAAAGCACAGGCAAAAAGATAGGTGATTTGTTTCCTCATTTTGAAGTGATGGTACATGGTGGTGTCAATTTCACACCTTATAAATCCAAGCTATTGGATAGTATTGGCAGGAAAATTGACACGATTGAAACCTTTCCTGCTTCTGAAGGATTCTTTGCCTTTCAAGATACGAGAGAGGAAGAAGGATTGTTGTTGAATACTGATTCAGGAATTTTCTTTGAGTTTGTGCCAGCTGGTGAAATTTTTAATGACAATCCAACGCGACTTTCCCTCCATGATGTAAAGTTGGGGGAAAACTATGCCTTAATTGTAAACAACAATGCAGGCTTGTGGGGTTATAATATTGGAGATACAATCAAATTTACCTCCTTGAATCCCTATCGTATTGTGGTAACGGGTAGGATCAAACATTTTATTTCTGCCTTTGGTGAGCACGTCATTGGTGAAGAAGTGGAGTACAGCTTGATGAGAGTAGCAGAAGAAATGAATGCTAAAATTGTAGAGTTTACTGTAGCTCCCATGGTGGCATCGGATGCCGGTAAATCATACCATGAATGGTTTGTGGAGTTCGAAGAAATGCCTCAAGATATGGCTGCATTTGCTGAAAAGGTTGATCAACGCATGCGTTCAAAAAATATTTATTACGACGATCTTATTCGTGGAAATATCTTACGCCCTTTGGTTATAAGATCACTTAAAAAGAACGCGTTTATCGACTACATGCGTTCACAAGGAAAACTAGGCGGACAAAATAAAGTGCCGCGTTTGAGTAACGACAGAAAGATTGCCAGTGAACTTGAAAAGATGGTCAACAACTCCTAAATTTACTTGATGGAATTTGATTTCTCCTATGCCTTTGAAGATGCGTTGAGTGCACCTACGTTGTATAAACGTATTGGTGTTTTTGGCTCAACAGGTTCCATAGGAAAACAAACCCTTGATGTCATTCGTGCTAATCCTAACTTATTTTCTGCAACTATTTTAACTGCTCAATCAAATGCCGAATTGTTGATTGAACAAGCATTAGAGTTTAAACCTAAGGCAGTCGTTATTGGTGATGTAAAAAAATACCAATTGGTGAAAGATGCCTTGAAGGGTATCAAAATGAAAGTTCTTTCCGGTGATGAAGCGCTTGAAGAAGCTGCAGCAATGGATTGTTTCGATATGATGATGGCAGGTATTGTGGGTTTTGCTGGATTAAAACCTACATTAAAAGCTGTAGAAACAGGCAAGCATATTGCATTGGCCAATAAAGAAACTTTAGTAGTTGCTGGTGATGTGGTAATGTCTAAGGCACAGCAAATGGGGGTGAGTATTATACCAGTCGACTCCGAGCATTCTGCTATTTTCCAATGTTTGGTGGGTGAAAGAAATAACCCTATTGAAAAAATCATTTTGACAGCCTCTGGTGGTCCATTTGTTGGTCGGAAACCCAATTTCTTGGTCAACGTAAAACGTGAACATGCGATTCAACATCCAAACTGGAGCATGGGAGCTAAAATATCTATTGATTCTGCTTCATTAATGAACAAAGGACTAGAAATGATTGAAGCCAAATGGCTTTTTGATCTTCAGCCCTCACAAATAGAAGTTGTTATTCATCCACAAAGTATCATTCATAGTATGGTACAGTTCAAAGACAACAGTATCAAAGCACAAATGGGCTTGCCAGACATGAAATTGCCTATTCAATATGCCATGTCTTATCCGCATAGAATTGAAAATGATTTTCCAAGATTCAATTTTACTAAATCAGCCGTACTTACTTTTGATCCACCTGATATCAAGACATTTAGAAATCTTGGATTGGCGATTACAGCGTTGCATCAAGGTGGTAATATGCCTTGCGTGCTCAATGCTGCAAATGAATTAGCAGTTTATGGCTTCTTGAAAAACAGACTAGGGTTTTTAGATATGACTGAAGTGATTGAGAGAACCATGTCCAATATGCCTTTTATTGAAAACCCTACATTAGAAGAATATTTTGAAAGCGATGGGGAAGCAAGAAATTTTGCTGCTTCATTAATCAACCTATAAAATACAATCATGATTGCACAAGTGTTGTTGGATATCAATTGGAATGCTGTTGGTTTACAAGCGGGACAATTAATCTTATCATTATCCATTTTGGTCATTTTACATGAACTGGGACATTTCATTCCTGCCAAAATCTTTGGTTGCAGGGTTGAAAAATTCTATTTGTTTTTTGATCCTTGGTTTTCAATTGCTAAAAAGAAAATTGGCGATACTGTTTATGGAATTGGATGGCTTCCACTTGGTGGCTATGTGAAGATTTCAGGAATGATAGATGAGAGTATGGATAAAGAGCAATTGAAACAGCCTGCTCAATCTTGGGAGTTCAGAAGTAAACCTGCTTGGCAACGTCTCATCATCATGATTGGTGGTGTTACAGTAAATATTCTTCTTGCTTTTTTCATCTATGCCATGATCTTGTTTACATGGGGTGAAACAAAGCTGCCTAACGAAAGTTTGAAGCAAGGTGTTTGGGTAGTAGATACTGTTGTTAATGAAGTTGGTTTGAAGACTGGGGATAAAATTTTGGCTGTTAACAACGAGCCTGTAAAATATTTTGAAGACCTCAATGCTGCAATGTTATTAGGTGAAACCATGACCATTGAGCGGGATGGTCAACAACAGGAACTAGCAATACCAGTTAATTTTATTGAAAATATTGTTGAGAAAGGTAAAAGATCTGTGCTACTTATGCCTCGCGTGCCCTGCATTGTAGGTGAAGTGCCTGCAGGTACTCCAGCTGCAAAAAATGGATTAAAGGCTAATGATAAAATTGTTGGTATCAACTCTACAGTAATTACTTTTTTTGATCAAGTAAAACCTGCCATTCTAGATAAAGCAGGAGATTCAATTGCTGTTCATGTTATGAGAAATGGTTTACCAGTTGTCATAAATACCATAGTAGGTGTAGATACTTCAATTGGATTTTTTCCTGCAGTACCAAGTATGGATGAAATGCAAAAAGATGGGTTGTATCAATTTGAAACTACGAAGTATAGCTTTTTCGCTTCATTCCCTGCAGGTGTAAATAAGGCAATGGATAAACTAGGTTTCTATATTGCCCAGTTCAAAAAGATTTTAAATCCTTCTACTGGAGCATATAAGGGTTTAGGAGGCTTCAAGTCTATGGGTTCTATATTTCCTAAATATGAGTGGGATTGGGAAGCATTCTGGAACATTACTGCGTTCTTCTCTATCGTATTGGCCTTCATGAACCTATTACCTATTCCAGCATTAGATGGCGGACATGTACTCTTTACTCTAATTGAGATGATTACCGGTAAAAAGCCTAACGAGAAATTCCTTGAATATGCACAGATTGTAGGAATGGTTATTCTATTTGGTTTGATGATTTATGCAAATGCCAATGATTGGTTGGGTTGGGGTAGGAATCGCTAATTAGAGATACAGATAATAGTCTTTCAATAAGCTAACAAATGCTGCACTGTAGTTGCTGTTGCTATCTGTAATGGTTATCTCATTTTGATTACAATCTTGATTTGTTTTTTCAAATCTGAACATTACTCGAAAGGGTTGGTGCGAGTGAGTTTGTTTTACCTCTGTTATTTGAGTAGGGTTTAATCCAAATTGTTTTGCTAATTGTATTGTTTCTTCTTTTCTATAAAAGGGAAGTAAAACATAGAATACACCATTGTTGTCCAATTGTACATCAACAATTTCAAGTAGATTTTTCAAAGACAAGCTTTCTTCGTGCCTAGCCTGGTTGACAACTGTTTGATCTGATTTTAATTGGTTCTCATAAAAAGGAGGATTAGAGACAATTGTATTGAATTTTATAGTTGATTTGAAATCTACAATGTTGTCGTGAACCGGCGTAATTTGATGAACAAATGTTGATTGATTGATATTTTTTTCTAGTTGTTGAAAGCAACTTTTTTCAATTTCAACTGAAGTAATCCTGAAGTTACTATTTCTCTGTGCCAGCATTAAGCTCAATAATCCTGTTCCACCTCCAATATCTAAAATGTGTTGCTGATCTGAAATTTGATCGGCAATCCAGGCACCAAACAAACAAGAGTCGGTTGTTACTTTCATGGCACAGTCCTTTTGTTCAATTACAAAAGATTTGAATTTAAAAAAGGTATTGGCCATAGTTGATATTACCAGGTTGCTCTTGCTGTTGCTGAAACGGAAAGGGGACTAAACACTTTAGCTTTGTATTTATGATATCCTGTTATTGCAATCATTGCAGCGTTGTCTGTACAATATTCCATCTTCGGTATATGTACTTTCCAATTGTATTTATCGGCTAGTGTTAAAATTTCTTTTCTCAATCCCTTGTTTGCAGCAACACCACCTGCAATACAAATTGATTTTATTCCTGTTTCAAGACTGGCTTTCTTTAATTTGTGCGAAAGTATTCCAACAATGGTATGCTGTACAGAAGCACATAAGTCGTTGATATTTTTGCTAATGAAATTGGCATCTTCTTTTATTTGTTTCTGGAGAAAATAAAGAATAGATGTTTTTAATCCGCTGAAGCTAAAATCAAGGCCTTCTATTTGTGGTTCAGGAAAATGAAATTTTAGTGGATCTCCTTCTTGAGCATATTTATCAATTAATGGTCCGCCTGGATAGGGTAGTCCCAATAATTTTGCTGTTTTATCAAAAGCTTCACCTGCAGCATCATCCAATGTTTCACCCAATATCTTCATCTCAAGCGGACCCTCGCACAAAACAATTTGTGTATGTCCACCGCTTACGGTCAAGCATAAAAAGGGAAATTCAGGTTGATTGTCTCCAATTAGATTAGACAATACATGTGCTTGCATATGATGTACCTCAATCAATGGAACATTAAGTGATAAAGCTAGTGATTTAGCAAAACCACTTCCTACCAATAATGCACCTATTAAGCCGGGGGCTTGGGTAAAAGCGATAGCATTTACTTGGGCTAATGTAATATTTGCAGATTGAAGTGATGCATCAACAACTGGGGCAATATTTTCCATATGAGCTCTGCTGGCCAATTCAGGAACTACACCTCCATATTGAGTATGTATTTCTTGTGAGGCAATGATATTGCTGATGATTTGTCCATTTTTACAAACCGAAGCTGAAGTCTCGTCGCAGGACGATTCTATTCCTAGAATGAAAATATCTTCTTGAGTAATAATTGTATGGTTGGTTGTTTCTGCCATGTTGGCGATAGCCATTGTTTATTTAGATCTTATGGCAACAACTGGATCCATTTTAGCGGCAATCATAGCAGGGATGATTCCTGCAGCAACGCCAATTGTTACACATATCCCAATTGCCAATGCTAAAATATTAAATGATACATAGACATTAAAGTTAAAGACTGAAGTCAGCACTTGCGCCAAAATGATAACCAAGAGTATTCCTATTAATCCACCAATGATACAAATCAAGGCACTCTCTAATAAGAACTCCATTAGGATAGTTCTTTTCTTAGCACCTATTGCTTTTTTCAATCCAATAATAGGTGTTCTTTCTCTCACCGTCACAAACATGATGTTGGCAATACCAAATGCGCCAACAATCAAGCTTAGTAGTCCGATTAACCATCCACCTAAGTTAACGCTAGCAAATAGCGAGCTAACTGCCTTAGAAAAATCACTGATGGCATTTAGCGCAAAATCATCTTCCTGTGTTGGTCCGAGTCTATGAATAGATCTCATGGCACCTTTCAGTTCATCTTTTAAAGCCTCTGTACTCATCGATTCTGGTCCCTTTACGAGGATCTTAGGATTATTCCAGCGCTCATTGAATAGCATTTGCTTCATGAACCTATAGGAGAGTATAATGCTTTGGTCAAACTGCCAGCCTTCAATAAAGCTTTTACCTTGCTTCTTCATTACTCCGACAATCTTTGCTTTTTTATTTCTTAAATCTACTTCCTTACCCACAGCCCTTTCTGGATTACCAAAAAGTTTTTCTGCATTTTCATAACCAATTACAATACTTGGTGTTCCATAGTCGAACTCCAACTGATTCAAATACCTTCCATATTGAATTTCTATGGGCTGAATTTTGTCGAATTCTTCAGTTATGCCATGGTAATTGATTCCGTCTAGACGGTTGTTTTCGTGTTCAATAAAAGATTGTGCTGTAAAGTTGAATACGATGTTGATGTTTTGCCCAATTTTCTCTTTAATCAGTTTGGTCTCAATTAACCTTGGACTAGGCCTATTGACATATTTCCACCAGGGATATTCTGCTCCACCTTGGTAATCCCATTTATCAATATAAATCGTATTTGAGCCCAATGATTTTACACCATCTTGAATATTTCTCTCTAGACTGCTTACTGTTGATAAAACACCAATAATGCAAAAAATACCGATGGTTACACCAAATAGCGATAGGAAAGTGCGCAACTTGTTTTTCCCTAGCTCTTGCAAAGCCAATTTAAGGGTAGTGTACAGAATTTCAAATGTCTTACGCATAGTGCAAAATTAGTCCTTTTGGTAGTGTTTTGACTGAAATTATGGTGAAGGGGTGAGTATAAGGACAAACGGCCATAACCACAAGCTACAAAGCTATTCTACTAAACAATTTCCTTGCCTTATCTTTGCACCCTTATTTAAGATGAAATACGAAAACGAATTAAAGAAGAGAAGGACTTTCGCCATCATATCTCACCCGGATGCTGGTAAGACAACCCTGACAGAAAAATTCTTGCTTTTTGGTGGAGCCATCCAGACGGCTGGTGCCGTTAAAAGCAATAAAATCAAAAAGCATGCTACCAGTGATTTCATGGAAATTGAAAGACAGCGTGGTATCAGTGTTGCTACTTCGGTAATGACTTTTGAGTACAAGGGGATGTTGATCAACCTACTTGATACTCCCGGTCACAAAGATTTCGCTGAAGATACTTATAGAACCCTCACTGCCGTAGATAGTGTAATCTTAGTTGTAGATGGCGTAAAAGGCGTAGAGGAGCAGACCAGAAAGTTAATGGAGGTTTGTCGCATGCGCGATACACCAGTAATTGTTTTCATCAACAAGCTGGATCGTGATGGCAAAAATCCATTCGACCTCCTAGATGAAATTGAAAAAGAATTACGTTACGCATTCAATTGCACCCTTTGAGTTGGCCTATCAACATGGGTAAAGACTTTAAAGGGGTTTACAATTTATATGATAAAAGTCTTTTGTTGTTCCAGCCTAATCAGAAGGTATCTATTGAGGAGAGTGTAAAAGTGGATAATCTCAGCAGCGCTGTACTCGATGAATTAGTTGGACAAAAAGATGCAGATCAACTGAGAGAAGATG
>JBEASE010000057.1:0-10331 GCA_041162625.1 Bacteroidota bacterium
CATTTTCCCTAAACACTTTTTCTGAAACTCAGCATCGCCAACAGCAAGCACTTCATCAACAATTAAAATCTCTGATTCAAGATGTGCAGCTACCGCAAAAGCCAATCGAACATACATGCCAGAAGAATAACGCTTAACAGGTGTATCTAAATAACGAGCAACTCCTGCAAATTCAACTATCTCATCAAACTTCGATTTAATCTCAGCTCGGGTCATGCCAAGTATAGTGCCATTCATGAAGATATTGTCTCTACCGCTTAACTCAGGATGAAAACCGGTGCCGACTTCCAACAGACTGGCGATGCGTCCTTTTACTTTAATTGATCCAGTTGTTGGGGCAGTTGTTCTACTCAATATCTTAAGAAGGGTACTCTTGCCAGCACCATTCCTGCCGATAATTCCCAAGACTTCTCCTTGTGCGACTTCAAAATTGATATCTTTTAAAGCCCATACATAATCTCCTTCCCCTTTCTTTGTACGATCGTTCTCTTCACCTACACGCATATATGGATCCTCTTTACCCCTTACTCCATGCCACCATCGATTCACATCATGAAAAATACTTCCTGTACCAACCTGCCCTAGTCGGTATAGTTTAGAAATATTTTCAACTTTGATTACATTCATCAGTCAATATCAATTATACAGTATCCATAAACGTCTTCTCCACCTTCCCAAACAGCAACAAGCCAATAACCAATACTACACAAATAAAAAGAGCGCTATAAATTAGTTGGACAGGCTCAAAACTACCTACACCAAGAAGTGAATAGCGAAAGGCTTCTATGATAGGAGCAAGTGGATTAATAGATAACCAAAACTTAAGATCTTGATTTTGCACCACAGACATTGGATAAACCACAGGAGTAGCATACATCAACAACTGCACTCCAAAAGTTACCAATACAGTGAAGTCGCGGTACTTGGTAGTCAACGAAGAAATGATAACGCCCAAGCCTAAACCCATACCTGCCATCATCACCAACAACAAGGGTATATACAAGAGAGTAATGCTTACTTGTATTGTTAAACCATCAAATGCATACCATGCCATAACCCCTAGCAACAGCAACAACTGTATACCAAACTTTACCATATTACTCAAGACCACGGAAATGGGCATGACCAATCGGGGAAAATAAACTTTACCAAAAATATAGGCGTTGGAAACAAAAGTGCTTGATGTAGCTATCAAACACGAAGAGAAGTAATTCCAAATGGTTATACCACTTAGATAAAAAAGCAATGGCGGTAAGCCATCAGTAGATATCGCTGCTATTTTAGAAAATACAACTACAAAAACAAGTGTTGTAAACAGCGGCTGTATAAAATGCCACAAAGGGCCTAGAATTGTTTGCTTGTACTGCGCAGCAAAATCGCGTTTGATAAACATCCACAACAAATCACGGTATCGCCATACCTCTTTGAGGTTGAGATCAAGCAAATGCGACTTCGGACGAATAATTAAGTCCCACTGCTCTTCTTGCAATTCAGTTTGTGGTGTTGGTGTTTTCAGGAAATCGGATTATTTACCAAACAAACGCGACAACCAGCGGAATCTCCTTGGTTTGTCTGTTTCAAAATATTGCTCAAGATCATTGCGATAACCATAGCCATAGCCAGCATAACCATAATTCACATACCCCTGATAACTACCATATCCCAATTGCGCTTTAACATCATTAATCACTAACGACATCTGCGGTAATTTCTTTTCAGTATAAATTGTATCCACCAAAGCCAATTGCTTCTTGAAAGTATAATTATGCCTCACAACAAATAATGTGGCATCAGCATAATTGGCCAACACATAGCCATCGCTCACCATACCCACCGGTGCAGAGTCAACAATAATGACGTCAAACTGCTGCTTCAATTGATCAAACATCATCTTCAATCGATCAGTCAAAATCAATTCTGCAGGATTCGGCGGCACCGGTCCGCATGGTATAATGTATAAATTTTCTACACCCCTCACTGGCTGTATAATTTCATCAACACTCGACTTCCCAATTAAATAATGTGTGAGCCCAGTTTTTTCATGCACATTCAATCCTAACCCACTCATCAACTTCGGTTTTCTGATATCAAATTCTACCAACAATGTTTTCTTGCCCGATATCGCCATCACAGCTGCCATATTCGTTGCGATAAACGACTTGCCCTCTCCACTCATGGATGAAGTAACCAAAATGATGTTCGACTTATTAGTTTCCTTTAATACATATTGAAGATTAGTACGTATAATTCTAAATTGCTCAGCAGTGAACTTTCTGTCGCGCTTAGAAACAATCAAAGTGTCTTTTGCATCAGAATGTCCAATCTCCCCAAGCATTGGCGCAGCTGTAGCCACCTCAATATCTCTTTTGGTTCTTACCTTATCATTGAAAAATTCTAATAACAGAGCAAATCCAATGGGTATAGCCAAGCCAATCAACAAAGCAGTCAGATAAAAAGATCTCGGATGCGGACTCACAGGCAAGCCATTGGAAAAGCCTGGTTCAAGCACCTGTATATTCGACAAGGTTGATGCAGTACTAATAGATGTCTGTACTTTTTTTTGTAACAAAGTAGCGTACAATTCTTCCATTACTTTCTGCTGTCGCGTTATATCCAACAACTCACGCTCCTTACCTGGCATGTTTCGTAACGCCGTATTCGCCTGCAACTCTGCTTGTTCTAAACTTTTTTGTATCGAAACATATCCCTCTCTTATTTGGGTCAACGATAACAAGATCTCACTACGAATCTTCGATAATGATAAATCATAATCACGTATAATTGGATTTTCCTTTGGAATAGTTTGTAATGAAATTTCTTTTTGAATCTGAATCTTATTGTACTCTGCAACAAGTGTTGTAACAGCACCCTCACTAATTCCTGCAATCAGTGGAATGCTCTTGCTATTGTTTTTTTGATCCTTTACATAATTGATCATGAAATCAATCATCTTGATCTTGATGACCTGATCTTCAATCTGTTTTCCTGATTCCTGAAGATTACTAAAATAACCAGAAGCTTGATCAGGTAGCGCAATAACCTTGTTGGCTTCTCTAAATCCTTGTAACCTCACCTCAATATCACTAAGGTCACTTTTTGCCGAAGTCAATTGTGCATCAATAAAATCCAATGCACTTACCGCACCTTCTCGCTTATCCTTTAAGCTATATTCTTGATAAGCACTTAAAAATCCATTCACTACATCTTGCGCAACTTTAGGATGTTCTGAGTGATATACAAAGTTCAATACATTTCCACCCTTTGTTGCTACTCCCACCTGTATTCCACTAGCCAACCCCCTCGCTAAATCTAATTCTGGTGTCCATACACAAATGAATTCTTTGTTTGTACCAAATTCACCAGTTTGCTTTTCTAAACGAAAAGTGCCCAGTGCATTTACAAAATTGGCGCCAAATAAAATTGGTGAATTATTTCCATTGATGGTAAACGAGCGATCGTCTATTACTTGTACTTCCAAAGAAAAGCCGACTGAAGAATCTTTCAATGAAACAATTGCTAACTTGACTGGCGAAGCAGGGTTATGAATCAACCTATTTCTTAAATTTCCTTTGTAGTAATAAGCATGTTGTAAATCTGCACTCCTTGCAACCAAACGAGCTAAAGCAGTAGACCTAATCAACTCAATCTGATCATCCATCAACTTGGTATTGACAGAAGTAGTCAAGACATCTCCAAGCTTATCACCAGCAACTGATCCACCTGGTCTATCTGTTTTAATAAGCACCTTACCTGATGCTGAATAAACCGGATTGATATAACGAAGACGGGTATACGCAATACTCAATGCAATACCTGCACTCACCAACAACCAAGGAAACAAATACAAATATTTTTGTAAAAATTCTCTAATAGAAAATTCATTTGAAGAAGTATTGGTCTTACCTATTAAATTAGAATATGCGTCTGGATGAGTGTTAGCCATTTATGCTACTATAATCAACGAAATACATTAATAAAAAAAGTGAGGGTAGTCAGAATGCTCAGCACCAAACTTGCATTTCTTAACCAAGCTTGGTCAGTGCCATTCACTTTACCTTTTCTCATGTCTACAAAAACCATATCATTTTGTTGCAGATAATAATAAGGTGAATTGAATACATCAGGCTTGGTTAAATCAATTCGCGCGAATACTCTCTTGCCGTCTTGCTCACGAATCACCAAAACATTTTCTCGCTTACCATAATAAGTAAGATCACCAGCCAAAGTGAGTGCTTCAAAGACATTGGTATTGGCTCTTGTCAACGGATACACACCTGGCTTATTGACATCTCCAAAAACAGTAATCTTTAAATTCAAGAAATTAATTACATAATAGGGATTGGTAAGGTATTTGTTACTCAGCTTGCTATTCAACAAAGCAGTAATTCCATCTTTTGTCAATCCCTCTAATTTCAACTTCCCAATTTGAGGAAAGAAAATCATCCCTTCACCATCCACCTCGTAAACATTACCAGCATGATTAACCCCACTGCCTGGTAATTGCGATTGGCTATTCCCTAAAGTTGGAATTGATCCAGTATTGAACATAGCACTAGCTGCTGCATTATCACTAAATACAGCAATACTCAATTGATCTCCTTTCTGCACTCTTTGATCAGGCACTTTAAACTGACTGAATTTGGTGGAATCAATTTCTCCTTGCAAAACCTGTAGCTGTTTGTAGGTAGTACAAGATGAGAGATAAAACAAAAAAGCAAACAAACTAATTATACGCATTTGCATTGATTATACTTTAACGACAGTCTTTTTATCAAACTTAGCAGTGAGCACAAATCCTAAACTGTCAATTCTAACTTCTACCGTATTGTTACCCAATACACGTAAAACCCTTCCAGTAGCACCCATCATCACCCCAGTATTCAGCATAACATGATCTGCAGGTTTGATATCAATGCTACTTACACTTACATCATCGTATTCAGAAAGGAATTTTTTTATCTCAACAATTTCTTCCTCTTTTACTACAGCCGGTTTACCATTCCAATAAACATAATTCAATATTCCATCTACATAACGCACTTCAGTCATTTCTGTTACTGCTACTCTAACAAATACATAACTCTTGAACAAGGGCTCTTCAATGGTCTTCATCCTGTCACTCCATTTTCTTCTCACTTTATTCAAAGGACAATAGGCCTCAAACCCTTTCTGCTCTAAAGCCTTATGGACCTTTTTTTCCCATCTGGGTTTTGTATACAACGCGTACCAATGTTTCTCAGTGTTATTCATGTTTTCCGGTTAAAGCTTCGCCACCTCGGTCACATGTTTAAGCATGTCACCAAGGATTCTGTTTCAAAAATTAGACTTGAGCATCGCCTCAAAAAAAAGAGACAAGACCTACACAAATATACCCCATTAAATTGTTGAATAAAAAGTGTTTACACACATGTTACTACGTGTTTTTTACTGCGTAAAACACCTATAAAAACTAATAAAAAATACCTAGCACTTCTGCTAGGTATTTCTATTTAAAAGTGTTTTTTTCAAAAAATTATTGCAATGGAATGTCGCGCTTCAATTGAGCATCCCTATTGGCCATTTCCCAGGCAGTATGGAAGACCAATTGTGTTCTTTTTGCCAACAACGGATAATTAATTTTATCAGGTGTATCAGTCGGCTGATGATAATCAGCTTTCAACATTCCGTCATAATAGAAAATGATGGGAACTCCCTTTCTTGCGAAATTATAATGGTCGCTTCTGTAATAAATTCTGTTTGGATCTTTAGGATCATTGAACTTATAATCTAGCACTAGCTTGGTATACTTGTTGTTTGCACCTTCACTAATTGGCTTCAATTCTGTACTTAATTTATCATCACCCACCACATAAACATAATTGAGTGTATCGCCTGAAGTCCGCTCTGTATCTGTTCTGCCGATCATGTCAATGTTCAAATCAGCAGTCACTTTATCCATAGGAACAGTAGGATGATCTGAATAATACTCAGATCCCCAAAGTCCTTTTTCCTCTCCACTTACTGTCATGAACAATACATTTCTTCTTGGACCCTTACCTTCCGCCTTTGCCTTAGCAAAAGCCTCGGCCATTTCCAAAACGCCAACTGTTCCTGAACCATCATCATCTGCTCCGTAGTAGATCTTTCCGTTTTTAATCCCTTCGTGATCGTAGTGTGAGGTCACTATCAACCACTCATCTTTTTTATCACTTCCTTCTACGTAGCCCAACACATTGCTGCTCGATAATTCGATGGTCTTCTTGGTGTAAGAAAGTTTCAGATTAGTATTGATAACAGTCCCTTCTACCTTAGCCGACTTCCCTGCACTTGCCCATGCGCTCCAACAAGAATCGCTTCCTGCAATGGCTTTAGCAACTGCTTCAGAAATGGTATAAGTATTAGGGTATTGATCTGCTTTGTACAGTTCTACATACATGTTACCAACCATAGCTGTTTTGCGTGGAAACCCGCTACCAGCAAGTATTACAGCAGCAGCTCCTTTATTTCTTGCAGCAATGATTTTACTATAGGTGCTGGTAGAAGCACGAAAGCCTGCAGCAGAAGGTTTAAAACCTGCTGGAGCACCATCCAATAGCAAAACTGCTTTTCCAGTTACATTCAAACCCTTGTAATCATCAACCTCTTTATCAACGATGCCATGCCCAACAAATACCACCTCAGAAAAATAAGAAGTCGCGTTGTTGTTCCACATGGTAAATGGCACAAAATCTTTACCCATCTCAAACGACTTACCATTTACAACTACTTCCGCAGCACCAACTTCATCTCTATAAACAGGAAAATGTTGCTGATAACTACCATTGTTACCTGGAATCAGTCCAATTGATTTGAAATGTTGTTCAATATAGGCCGCTGCTTTACGCTGACCCTCAGTGGCAGTCTCACGACCTTCCATTTCAGCACCAGCGATGATGTACAAGTGTTTACTTAAATCTTCTGTAGTGATGCTGGCAGCGTACTTTTTAGGATCTGGCATCTTTGTGGTTTGCTTTTGCGCTGTGGCAAAATGGACAAACAACAAGGCGAAAGCCAATGAATAGAGCCTTGACATATTATTTGATTTTTGGTTTAAATTTTATTTACACGATTCTGATGCCTTCCACCTTCAAATGCAGTGGCGATGAATACATCGGCCATCTCTAAAGCGGCATCCATGCTTACAAATCTTGCTGGAAGACAGATGATATTGGCATTGTTATGTGATCTAGCTAAGACAGCAATCTCTTTTTCCCAACACAGTGCAGCTCTGATACCTGCATGCTTATTAGCAGTCATGCAAACCCCGTTGGCAGAACCACAAATCAATACGCCAAAGTTGGCTTCCCCTTTCTCAACGGCGGAAGCCACTGCATGCGCATAATCAGGGTAATCACATGAAGCTTCAGAAAATGTACCATGATCTGCTACTTCATGACCTGCTTTTTCAAGATGATCTTTTACACCACTTTTGTAACCAAAGCCTGCGTGATCTGATCCTATCGCTATTTTCATATCAATCGTTTTTCGTTTTTATTACTCCCACTCTTTATCTTGCTTCTTCTTCACTCGAGCAGCAATCAGGATACTGATTTCATAAAGTAGCACCAAAGGAACCACCACAATCAATTGTGAACCCCAATCAGGAGATGGTGTAATCACAGCTGCCACTACAAGCAGGGCCACATATGCATACTTCCTATACGTCTTTAAGAAACTAGGAGTGATAATACCCAATTTAGATAAGAGCCAAGTGGCCATGGGAAGCTCAAAGGCAATACCCGCGCCTAATGTGATATCAATCAAGCTATCTAAGTAATCTGCTAGTGTGGGTCTATAATCGATAACACCAATGTCACCTATTGTATAATTGGATAAAAAGTTAAAGGTAAACGGTGCCAACATGAAATAACCGAAAGCTGCTCCCATAAAGAAAAACATGCTCACCCAAAAAATAATACCTCTTGTATATTTTAACTCTGTTGGTTTTAAGGCAGGCTTGATAAACTTCCATATCTCAAAAAACACAAAGGGCAAAGCCACTAGCAAACCACCCACTACAGCTATGGTGATACTAGACATGAACGTACCACTGATGGAAGTAACTTGTAGACTGAGTTTCATTGGTGGCATACACAATGAATCGCCCAAGCCTAAAACATGACTCAGTTTACAAAAAGCACGATAGGAGATGAAATCGTTACGGGTTGGACCCATAATGACTGTATCGAAAATTTCATCGATATAGATGAAAAACAGAATAGCACTGGTGAGGATGGCTAGAACCGAACGGACAATATGCCATCGGAGTACTTCAAGATGATCAATAAAACTCATCTCTTCCTTTTCATCACCTGCTGATCTAAGCCTTTTGAATATTGATCTTGTATCTGACAATCGTCATTTTTTTGGAATTGCTAAGTTAATCAAAAAGGTGCTTGAGTCAAAACTCAATCCCTTCAATATAAATTCCAGAAATGAACCAATTCCCTTCACTTCTCAGCATTTCTACCTTCCAATTACCTCGCTGAATCGCGCAATGGTCAAGCTGACAAAATCCAGTAGTGTGGCTGCCAGTCAGTACCAAACGATTCCCGGCTACAATTTTTTCTTCATGCCTCAGTGAAATGCCCGCAATGGAGGCATATTTTTTCTGATGACAATCCAGCACATAAAAGAATTCTGGCTCTGATAAATTATGAAACTGATTAAACCTGATTCTCTTATGCATAATGGCTGAGTTCCGCTTTACACTGCCGCCAAGAATGCTATCCAATAACTCCCCCACCAACGACTCAGGCTCTTCCGGGTATACATCCTGTTGGTAGTGATCATATAGAAAACAGAAATACAATTCAGGAGGATGAGAAGGCAGCTGCATGTCCAGAAACATGTTTCGAATAAAAACATACCTTCGCCTATAATTAACTTCATGCTCATTAAAGGATAGTAAAATACGATGAGATTTAAACAGCTCCATCCACTTATAAACCTCTTCTTGCATTTCGGAATCGGACAGTAATTGAGCATCTGCAGGGATTTCTGTAATCCCTATTTTGTCGCGTACACGGTTAAACATGGGCATAATGGTTGTTTTGATAAAATTCAAAAGCAACCTTTTTCCCATCAAGTGAGAAAGCCTAATTTTTGGGCAGATTAACCAGTTTTTGTGATGCTAATTTGAAGGGGAATGAATAGATTTACAACAAATGCACAGGTTGAAAAACACGTTCCGTGAAGTGATAATTGCTCCTTTTATTTTACTGATTCACCTCTATAGATGGATCATTTCACCATGGATTGGACCAAAATGCAGGTTCACCCCCACCTGTTCTCAATATGCTATTGATGCGCTTCGCAAGTATGGAATAATTAAGGGCCTATGGAAGGCCCTTAAAAGAATATCACGATGTCACCCTTGGGGTGATAGTGGTTATGATCCTGCCTGAAAACGGTCAGCTACCTTATTCCAGTTTACAACTGACCAAAATGCTCCAAGATAATCCGCTCTGCGGTTCTGGTATTTGAGATAGTAAGCATGCTCCCAAACATCCACACCCAAAATTGGTGTTCCCTTCACTTCTGCAACATCCATCAATGGATTGTCTTGGTTAGGAGTTGAAGAAATCTCCAACTTACCATCTTTAATCAACAACCAAGCCCATCCACTTCCAAAACGGGTCATACCCGCATTCGCAAATTTCTCTTTGAAGGCATCAAAAGAGCCAAAAGCAGCATCAATTGCAGCTACAAGAGCACCTGTTGGTTGTCCGCCAGCATTTGGCGCTAAACTCTCCCAGAAAAAAGTGTGGTTCCAGTGACCGCCACCGTTGTTGCGGACTGCTGGAGAAATTGAACCTGCGCTAGCAACCAACTCTTCAAGAGACTTGCCTTCATTTGGGGTACCAGCAACCGCCTTGTTGAGGTTGTCAACATAAGCTTGATGGTGTTTCCCATGGTGAATCTGCATGGTAAGAGTATCAAAATGTGGTTCCAAAGCACTGTGCTCGTATGGTAAAGGTGATAAAGTAAATGGCATAAAATTAATTTTTGCAAAGATAGGAAATCAGTTAACAGTTAACGGTTAACAGTTAACGCTTATTCTATCTTTTCTGCTTAAAGAAAGACCTGGGTCTAGTAATACACTATTTTCAGGTCTAATCAAGAGCAAAGACAGGCTGTCGTGCAGTCTGCCGTATCGTAACCGTTAGAGCTTCAACACAGCAAGGTTACGGTGAAAGCACGTGAGGTGAGCGGATCACAGTTCTGGGAGGTTGATCGCCAGAACACGCACGAACTAGTGAAGGGTCGCCCAGCGCCGAAGAAACAAGTAGGTAGCTGTCCAGAGCTAGGGA
>JBEASE010000004.1:0-70726 GCA_041162625.1 Bacteroidota bacterium
CTAACGTATTGTACAAGCAGAATATGGGAATGCCCACAGATAAAAATCTTCGGCTTTTTTAATTTGATGTTTGTCAGCACATCTTTAGCAAACTTTGGAGGTCTTCCTCCGATATGCGTCATCAAAACAGACACATCTTCGGTTTTCCAGGATAGCCATTCTGGCAATTCGTAGCGCAGAGGATGCCCATCAATATTTCCAAAAACTGCTTTGGTGGGGGCTAGTTTTTGCAATTTTTCAAAAACACCATTTTCCCCAATATCACCGGCATGCCAAATTTCATCACAGCTCATTAAATGCGGTGTGAACCGTTCATCTAAAAAACCATGGGTATCTGAAATCAAAACAATATTTTTCATTTAATTGATAATCAATGTTTTGTGTTTAAAATTATTTTAAAAATGACGATTTTCTAAAGAGCTACAAATGAAGAAAGTCTATTTCCGTTAATTTATGCCAAACTTTTTTTATAATTCAAGTGATTTGGTTATCTTTGCGCTCCCAAAAACTATGGCTAAACAAGCACTCATTAAGCAGGATGGTACGATCATAGAAGCGTTGAGCAATGCTATGTTCAAAGTGAAATTAGAAAATGGGCATGAGATTTTGGCAACCATTTCAGGAAAAATGAGGATGCACTATATCCGTATTCTTCCTGGAGATAAGGTAGGAGTAGAGATGAGTCCTTACGATTTAACTAGAGGCAGAATCATCTTCAGATATAAATAAAAGGCGTCAAAAAACGAAATATGAAAGTAAGAGCATCCATCAAGAAACGCAGCGCAGATTGCAAAATCGTACGCAGAAAAGGGAAACTCTATGTGATCAACAAGAAGAATCCTCGTTTCAAGCAACGTCAAGGTTAATAAAAAACATTCAACAAGTAAACACAATAAACATCTATGGCTCGTATCGCAGGTATTGATTTGCCAAAGAACAAAAGAGGTGAGATTGGTCTCACTTACATCTATGGCATCGGACAATCAACTGCCCAGTACATTTTGTCTAAGGCAGGCATTGATTTCAATAAGAAAGTAAACCAATGGAATGATGATGAGCTTAATGCCATCAGAAATATCATTACCAATGAGTTCAAGGTTGAGGGTCAGCTTCGTTCAGAAGTACAGATGTCTATCAAGCGTTTATTGGATATTGCTTGTTTTCGTGGTCTTCGTCACAGAAAAGGACTTCCAGTGAGAGGTCAGCGTACCAAAACCAACTCTCGTACAAGAAAAGGTAAGAGAAAGACAGTTGCGGGTAAGAAGAAGGCTCCTAAGAAATAATAATGCAGAAGAGTGGCTAATGCCGTTCATCTGTTATTAGTATATGCACCAAAAAAATTGTTCAACGCCTGAAACAGGTGCAGTGAGGGTTGAGCAAGGGTTGAAAAACCTGTCTACATTTTGAGTACCTATTTAAAGTAATTATGGCAAAAGCACAACAAAACAGCGCAAAGGCTGCTGCTAAAAAAAGAGTGGTAAAGGTTGATAGTTTCGGGGATGCCCACATCAATGCCACATTCAACAACATCATCATTAGTTTAACAAACAAGACTGGTCAAGTAATTTCTTGGAGCAGTGCCGGCAAAATGGGATTCAGGGGTTCTAAAAAGAACACTCCATATGCAGCACAAATGGCTGCTCAAGATGCAGCTCGTGTTGCTTTGGAAGCTGGTTTGAAGAAGGTTGATGTATTCGTAAAAGGTCCGGGTGCTGGTCGCGAAGGCGCTATCAGAGCTTTGGCTAATTCTGGAATTGAGGTTGTGATGATCAAGGATATCACTCCATTGCCACACAATGGTTGCCGTCCTCCTAAAAAGCGTCGCGTATAATTAACAATTATAATCAAGGACAGGTGATTCAGTTTTATGATTTTTTCATAATCACTTGTCATTCTTAAAAAATCAAAAAAATAAAAGAACATGGCACGTTACACAGGCCCCAAAACAAAGATCTCCAGAATTTTTGGAGAACCTATTCTCGGAAACGGGAAGTACCTAGACAAAAACAGTAATCCTCCAGGTCAGCATGGTGCTCAACGCAAGCGAAAGCAGCTGGGAGAGTACGCAATTCAGTTGAAGGAAAAGCAAAAAGCAAAGTACACTTATGGTTTGTTGGAGCGTCAGTTCCGCAAAACATTTGAAGAAGCAGCTCGTCTTAAAGGCGTAACTGGTGAGAACTTGATCAAATTGCTAGAAGCTCGTTTGGATAATACCATATATCGCATGGGAATTTCTCCATCACGTCCAGCTGCTAGACAGTTAGTTTCACATAAGCACATTATGGTAAATGATGTTATTGTGAATATTCCTTCTTACCAACTTAAGCCCGGTGATGTTGTTACAGTAGCTGACAAGAGCAAAGAAAATGAAGCATTGAAATCTCTGATGAGACCGAAGAATCCAAAGATTGGCTGGGTTGATTTCAACGAGGCTGAGTTGACTGGTACATTTGTAGCATATCCTGAAAGGGAAAATGTGCCTGAAAACATTAAGGAACAGCTTATTGTGGAATTGTATTCTAAGTAAACTGCCTAATACCTTCGGGTATTTGGTTTTCATATCATCTCTCGGGTAACCGAGCTTAATAACAAAAAAGAGATTTAAAATGGCCATATTAAACTTCCAGCAGCCTGACAAAATTGTCCTCCAGAAAGCAACAGATTTCGAAGCAACTTTCGAGTTCCGTCCACTTGAACCTGGTTATGGTGTTACCATTGGTAACGCACTTCGCAGGGTTTTATTGAACTCACTTGAAGGTTACGCTATTTCTGGCATCGTAATTGAAGGTGCAGATCATGAGTTTGCAACTTTGAAAGGAGTTGTTGAAGATGTAACTGAAATTATTCTTAACCTTAAGCAGATCAGATTCAAGAAAATTCTCGATCATGATGTACAATCGGAAAAACTTACTCTTTCTATCAAAGGAAAGTCGGAGTTTACTGCAGGTATGATTGATGAAGTAACTGGAACTTTCCAAGTAATGAATCCAGAATTATTAATCTGCACCATGGATCCTTCAGCAAAATTGAACATTGAACTTCACATTACAAAGGGTAGAGGTTATGTTCCAGCTGAAGACAACCAAATTAAGGAAGCACCATTCGGATATATTCCTATCGATTCTATTTTCACGCCAATCAAAAATGTGAAATATGCAATTGAAAATACCCGTGTTGAGCAACGTACCGACTTCGAAAAATTGTTGTTGGATGTTGTAACTGATGGAACAATTCATCCTGAAGAGGCTGTAAAACAGGCTTCAAGAATTTTGATCCAGCATTTGATGATCATCACTGATGAGAACATCACCTTCGATAACAAAGAAGAAAAGAAAGAAGATTTAGTAGACGAGCAGACTTTACAGTTGAGAAAAGTATTAAAGACTCCATTGGAAGATTTAGATCTTTCGGTTCGTGCCTTCAATTGCTTGAAAGCTGCAAAGATCAATAGCTTGAGTCAGTTGGTTCAATATGAGCAAGAAGACTTGATGAAGTTTAGAAACTTTGGACAAAAATCATTGTCTGAAATCGAACAGGTTCTTCAAGAAAGAGGTCTACACTTTGGTATGGATCTCGCGAAGCTCGGTATTGATGTAGAAGAATATTAGTAGAAACAAGGGTTATCCTTATTTAATAACAGGCTGTAATTCCTGACACGGTACAGCACTAAAAACAAAATGTCATGCGTCACGGAGACAAAATCAACAATCTAGGTCGTAAAAAGGCACACCGCGAGTCCCTTTTGTCGAACCTTGCATGTCAGTTAATTACGTATAAGCGTATAGTAACTACACACGCAAAAGCTAAAGCACTGCGTACTTTCATTGAGCCTTTGATTACCAAGACAAAGAAGGTTGAGAGTAAAGAGCAGATCATGCACAATCACCGTATTGTATTCTCTTATCTTCAAGATAAAGCTGCTGTGAAAGAACTTTTCACGGTGGTAGGTCCAAAAGTTGCTGCTCGTCCAGGTGGTTACACCAGAATCATCAAGTTAGGTATTCGTCTTGGTGACAATGCTGAAAGAGCGATGATTGAATTGGTTGACTTCAACGAAATCTATGGTAAGGGTGCAGCAGAAGCTGCAGCTCCGGCCAAGAAAACAAGAAGAAGTGGTGGTGGCAAGAAGAAAGCTGCTGAAGCGCCTGCTCCAGAAGCACCAGCTGCAGAATCAACTTCAGAAGAGTCAAAATCAGCAGAATAAGAAAATGTTGATAAATTATCTTTTTAAAGGCAGGTCTTTTGGTCCTGCCTTTTTTATTTTGCATACAAATTAGAATTCATGCCTAATCAAGAAGTAAAGTCGGTCCCTGCTGTATTGGTTCTAGAAGACGGAATGGTTTTTTATGGCCGTTCCTTTGGCAAGATTGGAACTACATCAGGTGAATTGTGTTTCAATACAGGCATGACAGGATATCAGGAGGTTTTCACAGACCCGAGTTATTATGGCCAGGTTTTGATCATGAACACAGTTCACACAGGAAATTATGGTGTAAAACCAGAAGATGTTGAAAGTGAAACCGTAAAAATTAAAGGTTTGATTGGAAGAAATTTGGAAGAACGCTATAGTAGATTGATGGCTACAGATTCTCTCCAAAATTATCTTGAACAACAAGGAGTAGTTTCAATAGAAGATGTTGATACCAGAGCATTGGTAACCCATATTCGTGAGAAGGGTGCTATGAATTGTATTATCTCCTCTGATAATACAAACGTAGAAGAACTTAAAGCAATGTTGAGTAAGGTTCCTACAATGGATGGACTTGAACTGGCGTCCTTAGTATCAACACAAGAGGTTTATCATATGGGTGATCCTAACGCCTCAATTAGAATTGCAGTACTTGATTTTGGTGTTAAACGCAACATCATCAAATGTATGGCTGATAGAGGTGCATATGTTAGGGTTCATCCTGCAAAGACAAACTTTGAAGAATTACAAAAATTTGAACCTCACGGATATTTTATTTCAAATGGTCCTGGTGATCCAGCTGCTATGGGTTATGCTGTAGAGACTGTTAAGCAAATCCTGGAGACAAAAAAACCTGTATTTGGCATTTGTCTAGGTCACCAGTTATTGGCATTGGCCAATGGCATCCCAACCTTTAAAATGCATCATGGACATAGAGGTTTGAATCATCCAGTAAAGAATTTGATGACCGGACTTTGTGAAATCACTACACAGAACCATGGGTTTGCAGTTGATGCTAGTTCCATTAGAAATGCTGAACATGTTGAAGTGACGCACGTAAACTTGAATGATGATTCAATAGAAGGTATTCGTCTAAAAGACCGTCCTGCTTTCTCTGTGCAATACCACCCTGAGGCAACTCCGGGTCCACATGATAGTCGTTATCTTTTCGATGATTTCATATCTTTAATACAGAATAACTGATTTGAAAAAGATTGTCATCATTAATGGACCGAATTTGAACCTTCTCGGAAAGAGAGAACCTGATGTTTATGGTTCGGAAGGATTCGATTCTTTTTTTGCAAAACTCCAAAAAGAATTCACTGAAGTAGAGCTTGCTTATGTTCAATCTAATATTGAAGGAGAATTAATTAATGCCATCCAAGAAGCAGGAACTAGTGCTGAAGGTATTATCCTCAACCCAGCTGGCTATACACATACTTCGGTTGCCATTGGAGATGCAATTGCTGCAATCAAAGTACCAGTGGTAGAGGTACATATATCTAACATACATGCCCGTGAAGAGTTCCGAAAGCTATCGCATGTTTCTGCAAAAGCAAAAGGAACGATTGCAGGGCTTGGTTTGGAAGGGTATAAACTTGCCCTACAATTTCTCCTTAAGTAATTATTTATTTCTTTTATTTTTTGCTTGTTGTTGAACGAGGTCGAGTTTACCGATATAAAGACTTCTTCCATGAGTGCCAACAACTACTTCATTTTCTCTTTCTTGAATAGCTAAATCATGAACCGGTATGGCATGTGGAAGATTATTGGTAAACTGACTAAAGCTCAATCCATTATCAATACTTGCATAAATTCCACCATCACTACCTATATATAGAATAGACTCATCTTTTGGATCTTCTTTGATCACATTTATAGGTTCTAATGGCAAATCTGTACCAATTCTTTTCCAACTTGCACCATAGTCGTCACTGCAATAAACATGTGCCTCAAAATTATCCTCTCTATAGCCATTTAGGGTAACATAAACGCGACTTTCTTTATACTTTGAGGCAATCACTCTGCTCACATAAAGCCCTTGCGGAAGGCCTCCTAAGCCCTTTTTATCAGGCATGCCTATTTTCGACCAACTAAATCCACCATCTTTAGAAACTGAAATCACTCCGTCATCTGTGCCGGTATAAATTAATCCAAATTTCAAAGGAGATTCACTTAGGGTGGTTAATGTGGCAAAAGGAACATCACCAGCTTTTTTTCCATTAGAAAGGTCACCGCTAATCTTTTCAAATTGATCACCTTTATTCATGCTTCTATAAAGAGCATTTCCTCCCATATACAAGATATCAGGGTTGTGTTTAGATAAAAGGATAGGTGTTTGCCAATTGAATCTTGCTTTTGCCTCGTTGAGGTTCGCGCTGGCAGGCCTTAAAAATTTATTACCACCCAGTTGCTTGTGTATTCTCATGTAAGAACCAAACTGAGAACCAGTGTAAACAATATTATGATCTCTTGGGTCAATTTGCACTTGCATACCATCACCGCCATTGATGCTTTTATATCCGTATTGACCATTGTCAATCCAGTCTATAGACTCTTTGTGTGTTGAAGGTCCGTACCAAGAGCCATTGTCTTGTAAACCACCATAAACATTGTAAGGTTTTTCGTTATCAACATTAATAGCATAGAACTGACCGACTGAAGGAGAGTTGGCTTTGAACCAATTTTTTCCATTGTCGTATGTAATATTACAACCACCATCATTTCCTGCAATCATATGATTATCTTTCAAAGGATTGATCCAGAGTGCATGCCAATCGGAGTGCGTATTGCCCTTGTCCATTGAACTGAATGTCTTTCCTCCATCAGAAGAAATGTTGGCATTTACACCAAGTATAACAACTTTATTTGGGTCTATTGCAGAGACAAATATTTTTCCAAAATAATAGCCGAAGGTGCTGTAGATGCCAATTGGTTTATCGTGGGTTTTGTTCCAAGTTTTACCACCATCAGTGCTTTTATATACTTCGCAGCCATTGATCTGGTTAACAGATGGGCCTGCACTCTCATCATTCAAATATTGGTAGAGTTGATTCAAGGTAATTTTGCCAGTCGCAATTTCTTCTTTGAATGATTTTGCTTGGTATTGTCCTGATAGACCATTCATTCTTAAGAATCGTTCAATTGCTTGATCACTATAACCTGCAAATGTTTCTTTACTCATGTCTTTGAGGTCTTTAACTGCTAGTCGGCTAGTATCTGCTTTCGTAGTATCAGGTTTTAAATTGTAGTTATCTACCACAGCATAAACAATTGATGGATCTTTAGGGTAAACGGCCAATCCAATTCTCCCAATGCCATTTCCTTGTGGGAAGCCAGAAGCAGCATCACTACTCAGTTTCCAAGTTTCACCACCATCAATACTTTTGTAAATACCTGAGGTTTTTCCTCCTTCTACAAAGTCCCATGCCTTTCTAATTCTATGCCATGCTGCAGCATAAATTTCTTTAGAATTTTGTGGATTGATTTCCATTTCTACTGCTCCAGTATTGTCATCAATAAAGAGTGTTTGCTTCCAAGTTTTTCCGCCATCAGTTGTTTTGTACACGCCTCTTTCTTTGTTTGGGGAATAAAGATGTCCTAGAACTGCAACCCAAGCCTCATCAGGGTTAGAAGGGCTCAATAAAATTTTACCAATATGATGACTCTCTGGGAGTCCTACGTACTCCCAATTTTTCCCGTTGTCTTTCGATTTGTAAACGCCAATACCTGAATAAGAAGAGCGACTGCTATTTACTTCACCTGTTCCTAACCAAATGGTATTGTTTTTCCAATCAACAGCGATATCTCCAATACCCACTACAGCTTCTTTATCAAAAATAGGTGTAAAGCTTTGTCCATTATTTGTTGTATGCCAGAGTCCGCCTGTTGCATAGGCAACATAAAATTCAGTAGGATCATTTGGGTTCACTTCTAGATCATCAACACGACCACTCATGATACTTGGTCCGATATTTCTAAAGCTAACATCTTTGAAAATACTAGCATTTGCACGTGCAGCTTTTTCTGTAAGGCTTTTTATCCTTAAAGTGCCATCTGTTGGTTTGTTTTGTGCAAACATCAAAAAGGGGATGGCAAGAAGTGAAAATAGTATGCTTAAGGCTGAATTCAAAAGTGTTTTGTGAAAAACTTTACTGTGCATATCGACTGTTTTTTTTAATTTGAAGCATGATGCAATATAGAGATATTCAAGATAAACCTTTAATTTCTGCAATAAAGATGATGCTATGCTTCAGCATACTATTGCCTTGTATAGCTAATGCGCAATATTGGATAGATTATAAGCTAAGTCCTAAAGGTGACACAATAAATCGCATTGATAAACACAACCGCAAACAAGGCCCTTGGTGGTTTCGGTATGAGGAAGTTAGGGGAGAGCCTGGCTTTGAGGAAGAAGGATATTTTTATAACGATAAGAAACAGGGGCCATGGAGGAAGTTTAGTTTAATGGGAGATCTCATTGCCCGAGAATATTTTATAGCAGGGTATAGAGATGGACAGCAGTTGTACTACAATAGAATGGGAGATTTAATTAGAGAAGAAAGTTGGAAAGCGGTTGACCCTGCTAACCCCTATGATACCATTATGGTACCGGATATCGATTATCCTGAAAGGATGATTAAAAAAATCATTAAACATGAATCTGCAGAAATAAAACATGGTGTTTGGAAGTATTATGATCCTGTAATGGGAACAGTTACGCGGACAGAAACATTTGTATTTGGACAACCACCGCAAGTTGTGAATGCTAATAAGAATACCAATCCAATTAAAACTAATGTGAAACCTACACAATCTGTTTCACCTCCAGAATCAGGAGCAAAGAAGAATACACAGACACAAAAAAAGGGGAAAAATTAATTTCCCCTTTTCTATTTTCTATTGTTAAAGATTATTTGTTTGCAGCTGCTCTGATTACATTCAACGCACCACCAGATTTGAACCACTCAATTTGTTGAGCATTGTAACTGTGGTTAGCTTCGATAGTATCAGAAGTTCCATCAATGTGGTTGAGGACGACTTTCAATGCAACCCCTGGTGTGAATGAAGTTAGTCCGATTACATCAATAGTGTCATCTTCTTGTACTTTTTCGTAATCTTCTTTATTAGCAAAAGTTAGTGCAAGCATGCCCTGTTTTTTCAAGTTGGTCTCGTGAATACGAGCAAATGATTTCACCATTACTACACGAACACCAAGGTGTCTTGGTTCCATTGCTGCATGTTCTCTTGAAGAACCTTCTCCATAGTTTTCATCACCAAATACGATACTTCCTACACCAGCTGCTTTATAAGCACGTTGTGTTGCAGGTACAGGACCATAATCTCCAGTGAGTTGGTTTTTAACGTTGTCGGTTTTATCGTTGAAATAATTGACAGCACCAATGAGCATGTTGTTACTGATGTTGTCGAGGTGACCTCTAAACTTCAACCATGGTCCCGCCATAGAGATATGGTCTGTGGTACACTTACCTTTTGCTTTTATGAGTAATTTCAATCCCTTCAAATCAATTCCTTCCCATGATGCGAAAGGATAGAGTAATTGTAATCGCTTGCTGTCCGCTTTCACATCAATTTGAATTCCACTGCCATCTTCAGCCGGAGCTTGATAACCTGCATCTTCAACATCAAATCCACGTGATGGTAATTCATCTCCTGATGGCGGATCTAATTTTACTGCTTCACCTTTTTCGTTAATCAATGTATCGGTGATAGGGTTGAAGGTAAGATCACCTGCAATTGCGAGAGCAGTCACTAACTCCGGACTAGCAACGAATGCTAAGGTATTAGGGTTGCCGTCTGCACGCTTTGCAAAGTTTCTGTTGAAAGAATGCACGATGGTATTTCTTTCTTGCTTTTCAGCCCCCATTCTATCCCACATACCTATACATGGTCCGCATGCATTTGCAAATACGGTTGCGCCAATTTGAGCAAATGTATCAAGATAGCCATCTCTTTCAATTGTAAACCTTACCAATTCACTCCCTGGAGTAATGGTGAATTCTGCTTTGGTTTTGAGTCCTTTTTCAGCAACTTGTTTAGCAAGGCTTACAGCGCGACTAATATCTTCATAAGAAGAGTTGGTGCAGCTTCCAATCAATCCCACTTCAACTTTGGTAGGCCAGTTATTTTTAGCTGCAGCCTCTTTCATTTGTGAAATTGGTGTAGCAAGATCTGGTGTAAATGGACCATTCAGATGTGGTTCCAACTCGCTTAGGTTAATTTCAATAACCTTGTCAAAATATTTTTCCGGATTTGCATACACCTCAGCATCTCCAGTTAGATAAGAACTGATACCATCAGCAAGATCAGCAACAGCTGTTCTTCCTGTAGCCCTTAAATACCTGCCCATGCTTTCATCGTATCCAAAGGTTGAAGTTGTTGCACCAATTTCAGCACCCATGTTACAAATGGTTCCTTTACCTGTACAACTCATATTGGTAGCACCTTCACCAAAATATTCAACAATCGCATTTGTGCCACCTTTTACAGTGAGGATACCTGCTACTTTGAGTATTACATCTTTTGGTGATGCCCATCCATTTAGTTTACCAGTAAGTTTAACACCAATTAGTTTTGGCATCAACAATTCCCAGCTCAATCCTGCCATTACATCACAAGCATCTGCGCCACCCACACCAATGGCAACCATACCTAATCCACCTGCATTTACAGTATGAGAGTCGGTACCAATCATCATTCCACCAGGGAAGGCATAATTTTCCAACACTACTTGGTGGATAATACCCGCACCAGGTTTCCAGAAGCCAATGCCGTATTTATTTGAAATGGAAGAGAGGAAGTTGTAAACTTCTTCATTTTCAGTTACTGCTTTTTTCAAGTCGACTTTGCTTTCATCCTTTGCAACAATGAGGTGATCGCAATGAACGGTTGAAGGGACTGCTACTTTTTTTCTGCCAGTTGTATCGAACTGAAGTAATGCCATCTGGGCAGTTGCGTCCTGCATGGCTACTCTGTCCGGCGCAAAATCAACATAATCCTTACCTCTGTTAAAATCATTTATTTCAACCCCTTTCCAAAGGTGGGAATAAAGAATTTTTTCTGCTAAAGTGAGGGGTCTTCCCAAAGCCTTTCTGGCAGCATCTACTTTTGCAGGCATTTCTTTGTAGGTCTTCTGGATGAGGTCTAAATCAAAAAGCATAATTGTCTTTTTTCCGTTTTATAAAATAGCCTCAAAAGGGGGGGGAGCGCTGAGGCAGGAATTTGCACCGCAAAATTAAATCATTCATGGTCGAGTACCAAGACTAATGATAATTATGGGGATTATTTTATATTTGGACTATGGAAAAATTCAGAAATTTCATTGAATGGCAGGTTTTTGGTGTCTGCACACGTATCGGTGAAGTGTTGGGGATTTCCACATTCACTATCAGAAAGTATTTTATTTATATTTCCTGCCTAACACTAGGATCACCTGTATTATTCTATTTTATCCTTGCATTTTGGATGAATCTGAAGCGATATATACTGCAAGGGAAAAGAAATCCTTTGCGATATAATTAATAGTTTAAACGACTGCCTTTCTGATTTTGATTAGCTCTTGTAATAAGTCTTTCAATAATTCTAGTCTCAACATATTGGCTCCATCACTTAAGGCCTTAGCGGGATCAGGGTGAGTCTCTATGAATAGACCATCTGCGCCAGTTGCAATTGCAGCTTTGGCAATAGTTGCAATCATTTGTGGGTTTCCGCCGGTTACACCTGAAGTTTGATTGGGTTGCTGTAAGGCATGGGTGCAATCCATTACTACTGGCACACCATGTGATTGCATTATGGGAATATTCCTGTAATCTACTACCAGGTCTTGATAGCCAAATGTAGTGCCTCTTTCAGTCAAAATAATTTTTTCATTACCAGTCCTCCTGATTTTTTCTACCGCAAATTTCATTGCTTCCCCACTGATAAATTGGCCTTTCTTGATATTGACAATTTTACCAGTTTCTCCAGCGGCTTGCAACAGGTCTGATTGTCTGCATAGAAAAGCAGGGATTTGCAAAATATCTGCATATTGAGCTGCCATTGCTGCTTCATCTGCCGCATGGATATCAGTTGTGGTAGGAAGATTAAATTTCGCTCCCGTTTTTTTCAATAAATCCAAACCTAGTTCATCCCCTAAGCCTGTAAATGAGCTAGCACTGGTTCTGTTGGCTTTCCTGTAAGAAGCTTTAAAGACATAGGGGATGCCCAATTCTTTACAGATGCAGGATACATGTGCTGCAATTTGTTCGATAAGCGACTGGTCTTCAATAACGCAGGGTCCTGCGATAAGGAAGAAATTTTTGGGGTCGAAATCCTGGTTTTTGAACAGGTCTTGAAGAAATGGTTGCATGCTGCAAAGATATGTTGGTTCAATCATAATCTATATGTTTGCATTCTGAACCTTTCCATATGAAAAAAGAAAAAATACTGGTTATTGGTGCAAGCGGTCAGATAGGTGTTGAGTTAACGCTGGCATTGAGGAAGATTTATGGCGGATCGAATGTAATTGCATCAGATTTAAGGGAAGAAAATGACTTGTTAAAAGGGACCGGACCTTATGTAAGTTTGGATGTCATGAACAAGGAGATGCTTCATGTACAGGTTATTCGTCAGGGTGTAACACAGATTTATTTATTAGCTGCTATTCTATCTGCAACTGGTGAGAAGAATCCTCCTTTAGCATGGAACTTGAATATGCAATCTTTGTTGAATGTTTTGGATATAGCCAAAGAGGAAAACCTTACGAAAGTATATTGGCCTAGTAGTATAGCGGTATTCGGACCATCTTCACCAAAATTAGAGTGTCCGCAACAAACCATCATAGAACCATCTACCGTTTATGGCATCAGTAAATATGCTGGGGAATTCTGGTGTAATTATTATCATCATCGTTATGGTGTTGATGTAAGAAGTCTCAGGTATCCGGGTTTAATCAGTTATAAATCTTCTCCTGGGGGTGGCACAACCGATTATGCTGTGGAAATTTATCATGCAGCAAAGTATAAAAAGAAATATACATCATTCTTAAGAGAAGATACCCATTTGCCCATGATGTATATGCCAGATGCCATCAGAGCAACAATTGAACTCATGGAAGCACCGACAAGTAATATAAAGGTTAGAACATCTTATAACCTTTCTTCAATGAGTTTTTCTCCAGCAGAAATTGCTGCAGAAATCAAACAACATATCCCTGAATTTGAAATGAGTTATAAGCCTGATTACCGACAAGCCATTGCGGATAGCTGGCCTAAAAGTATTGATGATTCAGTGGCAAGAAGTGATTGGAATTGGAAACACGAATTTGATTTACCAAAGATGACTGCCGATATGTTTAATAATATTTAATTCAACTTTTCTCATGTTAAGATATAAGGTTAGGTCTCTTGGTCTTTGTATGATTGTATTGTTCTGTTTTGCATGTAAGCAAAATCAAAATGGAAGTAAACGCTATAGGGCATTGATTGTCCGTGCTGATAGTCTACCTATAGCTTTTAATATAGTGGAGGAAAGGCGTTCGGATTCAATTGTATGGACCATCATCAATGCTTTTTGAGGCTCAATTGAATTTGGTAAAGTCAACAAACGGTTATCAAGGGATTTGGTATAAACGTACATCCATAGGTGAGCAGCGTGTGCCCATAAAAATAGAGGAGGGGAAAAAAAGATTGGTGTTACCCGGACAAAAATCAAAATACAATGTGAGTGGCAGGTGGAGTGTTGTTTTTACAAAAGATAATGGTAAAGAGTACAATGCCGTTGCAGAATTTGAGCAAGTGGGAGATAGTCTTAAAGGGACTTTCTTGACGGCTACGGGTGATTATCGTTATCTTGAGGGAATTGTTAAAGGTGATTCTTTGGCGATATCTACTTTTGATGGAACACATGCTTTTTTCTTTTCAGGAAAGATTTTGCATGACGGAAAAATTGATCGTGGTGTTTTTGCAAGTGGACCAATTAACAAAGAGTCATGGGTAGCTGTAAAAGATAGTTTGGGAAGTATTGATGAAACAAATGCATTGATGCAACTGAAGGGGGTAGAGAACAGATTGCATTTTCGCTTTCCTGATTTGGACAGCAATATGATCGGCATTGCAGATGATAGGTTTAAAAATAAAGTGGTCATTGTTCAAATCATGGGATCTTGGTGTCCAAACTGTATGGATGAGACTTCATTTTTGAGTGGTTTTTATAAAGACAACTCGGCAAAAGGCTTAGAAATCATTGGGTTGGCATACGAGTACATTAATGAGTTTTCAATTGCTAGAAAAAATCTAATGAGGTTTAAAAATAAATTCGATGTTCAGTACCCTATGTTGATTACAGGAGTGACTTCTGCGGATAGTTTAAGGACTGAAAAAACATTACCTGAGATGTCGCAGATCAAAGCTTTTCCATCAATGATTTTAATTGGTAAAGACGGTACTGTGCGAAAAACACATGCAGGCTATGCTGGTCCCGCTACTGGAATTCACCATGAAAATTTCAAGCAGAAATTTACTGAAGATATCAATGCTTTATTGGCAGAAGAGCTTAAGTAATGATGACTAGAATTTAATCAATTCAATGATTCTTTCGAGATAGATTTTGTCAGTTTCATCAAAGCTATCTAGTGATGAACTATCAACGTCTAATACGCCTACTACTTCTCCCTCTTTGAAAAGAGGCAATACAATTTCACTTTTGGATAAACTGCTGCAGGCAATATGACCTGGAAATTTTTCTACATCAGGCACAATTATTGTTTTTGCCATTTCCCATGATGTTCCACAAACACCTCTGCCTTTCTTAATTCTGGTGCAGGCAACTGGACCTTGAAAGGGACCTAATACCAATTCATCATTTTTAACCAAATAAAACCCGACCCAGAAAAAATTGAACTGTTCCTTAAGTGCTGCTGCTATATTACCAAGGTTGGCAACCAAATCTGATTCTCCTTCTAATAGGCCTTTGATTTGAGGTAGAAGATTTTTGTATTGATCTTCTTTGCTTCCATTTAATATATTGAGGTCTTCTGCCATTTTTTTGGTGCTATTTTTTTTCTACTAAATCGCCAATAGTTTTGCGTTCTAGAATTTTTAAAGTTGCATCCCTTACTAACACCATTGTATCGTGCAGTCCGCAATGTTTTTCATCGCAATTTTTACAGCGTTCATAAAAGTAAAGGCTTGCACATGGTAGCATTGCAATTGGACCTTCAATTTTTCTGATAATAGTCGCCAAAGGTGTTTTGATTGCGTTCTTTTTTAAGAAATAGCCTCCACCTTTCCCTTTTTTACTTTCAAGTACATCCATTTTGCGTAACTCTAGGAGGATATTTTCTAAAAATTTAAGTGGGATATTTTTTTCTTTTGCGATGGATGCAATCAACACGGGACCATCATCCTTGTGTTCTACAAGGTAGATTAGTGCTTGAAATGCGTATTGGGTTTTTTTGTTGAGCATAAGTTTTAATCTCCAAAACCAAGAACATCTTTCATGGTAAAAATACCCTTTTTATCTTTTATAAATTCTGCTGCTAAAACAGCGCCTAATGCAAATCCATTGCGGTTGTGTGCGTTGTGAATAATTCTAATTTCATCAATATCTGAACTATATTTCACCTCGTGCCAGCCCGGATAGGGGTCAATTCTTTCACTCTCAATATAAAGTTCGTTTGAAGATTTTGATGGCTTATCCTGCCATTTGTTTTTTTGACTGTTGTTTTCAATCACCTGTTCTGCTAGACTGATGGCCGTCCCGCTAGGTGCATCTTTTTTTTGCGTATGATGAATTTCTTTGATGCTCACTTCATATTGTGTTTGACCTTCCATTAATTGAGCAAGTTTTTTATTTAATTCAAAGAAGATGTTTACGCCAACACTGAAGTTGCTCGCATAAATGAAACTCCCGTCATTTGTTTTACAGTTATCTTCTACCAGTGCAAGTTTTTCGAGCCATCCAGTAGAGCCACATACTATAGGTGTATGGAAGTTGATACATTTTATAACATTGTCAAATGCAGTATGTGGACCTGTAAATTCAATAGCAACATCTGCCTTTGATAAGTTTTCTGCTGTGAATGCATCAATATTATCAAGATCAATTTTTAGAATAATTTCATGACCTCTGGAAAGGGCAACAGACTCTATAATCTTGCCCATTTTGCCATAACCAATCAACGCTATTTTCATATTTACTAAATTGATATTATTCTAGAAGCCAATTGATTTATTTTCTTTATTCTTTCCAAAATAAAAAATTGCTGACATCCCCATTTGGCCAGACTGGTTGCCATTTGATAGTTTTGGCATAAGTTTTAGACTGACCTCGTCGGATATATCAAAACCTCTTAAATGTCCATCTACTGTTGCATCAACTATGTTAAGTCCCCATGCTAGAAGGATTCCCAATATAGAAAAATCCATATTTTTCCTGAACTCATTTCTGTAAAGCCTAAGCGCTTCATTTGATAGTGGTATAAGTTCAGGAGTAATTTTATCGAAGTTGGCAGAATCTTTATTGGATCTGATGGTGTAGGCAGTTCTGGTTAAGTTGTACCATTTTCTGTTGTAAGTATACAGACTAACCGGTATAGCGATAACTCCATAGACTATGGGAATCTTCCAATATTTTTTATTATAAGCTTGTCCCAATCCTGGAAGTATGGCTGAACGCAGTGCTGCTTTTGATGCTACAGATCTTTTTTTACTTGCCGTATCTGTGATTGAAAGCGATTTAGCTTGATTAGGGCTAGCAGAATTTACTTCTTGTGCACTTGTACTGTTGGTTGAAAAAACCAAAATGTAGCATAGGCACAAAAAACTTAGAAATGAAAAAGAGGTCTTCATCAATGTATATCAATCTGCATTTTTTCAAGCAGGCCGTTAAGTTCTTCTAAAGAGTAATATTCAAATGAAATTTTTCCTCTACCTGTTTTTTGATGGTCAAGTTTGACTTTAGTACCAAAATGTGAGCTTAACTGACGTTCAATTTTTTGATACTGTTCGTTCTGCTTTGATGGAGTAGTAGCAGCTTTTTTTGATGGTTTATAAAGTTGCTTTACTAATTCTTCAGTCTGACGAACTGAAAGTTTTTTAGATAGAATTGAATTATAAACAAACATTTGTTTGTCCACTTCACCTGCATTTATCAAAGCTCTTGCATGTCCCATTGAAAGAGAACCATTTCTTACTGCCACAATTATGTCTGGAGGAAGCTTGAGCATCCTGATATAATTGGAAACCGTACTTCTATCCATACCCATGGTTGTTGCTACCTCTTCTTGTGTCATTGCACATTCATCCATCAAGCGTTGGTAGCTAAGTCCAATTTCTATTGCATTCAGGTTTTCCCTTTGAAGATTTTCCAATAGGGCTAACTCTAATACTTTTTGATCGTCTGCCTCTCTAATGTAAACTGGTACATCTTTTATGCCTGCAAGTTTAGCAGCTCTCCATCTTCTTTCACCAGCAATAAGTTTATACTTCCCGGATGGAAGTGGCTTTACAGTTAAGGGTTGAATGATATCATGGAGTTTAATTGAACTAGCCAATTCCTCAATTGCCTTTTTATCGAAATCTTGACGAGGTTGATTTGGGTTAGGTATGATATCTTCAAGTGAAATTCTAGAAATGGCGGTATTTTTTGCAACAACTTCAGTTTTTAAAACACCAGTAGGGTTTTTGTATTCCGCGTCAATACTGCCTAAAAGAGAACGAATTCCTCTGTTTAAGGCCTCTTTTTTATTGGAAGGGTTATTGCTCATCATTTAGGTTTATGGTTCTTTCTGATTCTTTTATTTTGGTCATGTTGTTTTTCTGTAGAATTTCTTTGGCCAAGTTCAGATAGTTGATAGCTCCTTTACTTTCGGCATCATACAAGATGGCAGGTTTACCAACACTCGGGGCTTCGCTTAATCTTGAATTTCTATTAATCAAAGCATCGAATACCAATCCATCAAAATGCTTTCTAACTTCATTCACAATCTGGTTGCAAAGTCGGAGACGAATATCGTACATCGTCATCAAGATGCCCTCAATAACAAGTGAAGGGTTAAGTCTGCTTTGAACAATCTTAATGGTATTGAGTAGTTTGCCTAATCCTTCCAATGCGAAAAATTCTGCTTGCACTGGAATTACCACAGAGTCTGCAGCCACCAAGGCGTTTACAGTGATTAAGCCTAGAGAAGGGGAACAGTCAATGATGATAAAATCATATCCATCTTTTATTTCTTCAAGAATATTTTTGATTACATTTTCTCTGTTGGGGTAGTTGATCATTTCTAATTCAGCGCCAACCAGATCAATGTGAGAAGGAATAAGATCAAGGTTGGGTATTTCTGTTTTCAGAACAACATCTTTTGCTTTTGCATCACCTACCATGCAATCGTATATACTCTGTTGTACATTTTGGAGGTCAAAGCCAACTCCAGAAGTACTATTGGCTTGTGGATCAGCATCAAGCAACAATGTCTTGTATTCAAGCACAGCAAGGCTAGCTGCCAGATTAATGGCTGTTGTGGTTTTGCCCACTCCTCCCTTTTGATTAGCTACTCCAATTATACGAGCCATTTGATTTTATTTGGTAATGATGACAGGATGACAAATTTACAATTTCGGTACAATTTTGACGGAACAATATCGATAATTTAGAACTATATTGACAATGTTTTGTTGATTTATTGTATTGTGAATAAATATTTTAGATGAAAAGGCTATTTGGTTCTTGGTTTTTTATTTTGGTGATGCTTTCGGTTGATTTTTATGTTTTTCAGTCCCTTCGATTAGTAACAGCCGGTCTTCCTCAAAAAACACGTTTTTTGGTACATGCTGTTTATTGGTCATTTACAGCAGTTGCAGTCTTACTTTTTCTCCTGATACCGATAGTTGGTTTTGAATCTATTCCAAAATTTATCAGAACCTATGTATTTGCTATTGTAGTAGGCCTGTTCATTGCTAAAATTGTAGCCTCTATTTTTTTCTTAATTGATGATCTAAGAAGAATATTGCAGTGGGGAGGTACAAAGGCTGTTAGTCTCGTGAATGGAAATAGTTTTGCTGCTGGAGAGGGAATTTCAAGGTCAATTTTTCTATCATGGCTGGGAGTTGGTGTTGGATCTGGTTTATTTGGTAGCCTTTTGTATGGATTCAGTAACAAATACAAATACAAAGTTGAAAAAAGAAGAGTTTCATTCAGCAATTTACCAGAAGCTTTTAAGGGGTTGAAGATTATTCATATTTCTGATATTCATTCAGGAAGTCTTGATGACATTAGGGCAGTTGAAAAGGGCGTTAACAAAATTTTGGAACTAAAGCCTGACCTGGTTTTTTTTACTGGGGATTTGGTCAATAATGTAGCTACTGAAATGGACAGTTTGAAAGAAGTTTTTGCCAAAATAAAAGCCCCTATGGGGGTTTTCAGTATACTCGGCAACCATGATTATGGGGATTATGTACAGTGGCAGAGCAAGGAGGCTAAGTCTCAAAATCTTGATCGTTTAAAAGCCGTTCATACTGAAATGGGTTGGAGGTTGCTTTTAAACGAGCATGTTGCAATTGAAAAAGATGGGGAATCAATTGGATTAATTGGGGTTGAAAATTGGGGTGCAAAAGCAAATTTTAGTCGCTATGGAGATTTGCAAAAAGCATATACCGGGGCTGAGCAATATCCATTTAAAATTCTTTTAAGCCACGATCCAAGTCATTGGGATGCAGAAGTTTGTAAGCATTATACTGATATCGATTTAATGTTATCTGGTCATACCCACGGAATGCAATTTGGAGTTGAGATACCAGGGTTTAGATGGAGTCCAGTTCAATACGTATATAAACAGTGGTCTGGATTATATCAAAAGGAATCTCAAAAATTATATGTCAATCGTGGTTTTGGATTTCTAGGGTATCCAGGGAGGGTAGGTATGTTGCCTGAAATTACTTTGTTAGAGTTGGCTTAGCTTTAACAATTGTTTCTTTTTAAGTGAATAACTTTTTCCCTTTTTATTCGTCTAACTTTACAGCCAACTATTGTTAATGAGGAGTCGTATCATATTTCTTTTTTTTGCAACCATGGTTACCATCGCCATGCCAAGTTTTGTGCATGCGCAGGTAAGTAAATTTGATGAAAACGAGTTAAAGGCTGAATTCGATTTGCTCAAAAATGATAGTTTGATGAGTGAGCTAAAAAGTTTGTTGGGTTCAATGTATAAGCCAGAAAGTTTTTTTTCTGCAAACCTCGCTTACAGTAACAGATTGTTCAGTACAAAGAACAATGCGCTGAATGCGCAGCAAACCAAGACTGGACAAGCGGCATTGCTTCCATCTGTATCTTATTTTCACAAAACAGGTTTTGGGCTAACAACCACTGGTTTTATGCGGAATGTTAATGCTAGACCTAATTTCTATCAACTTGCAGTTAGTCCCTCTTACGATTATATTGGGAAAAAACTAATTGCAGGGATATCTTATACCAATTATATCAAGACTGCAACGAATAGTATTTTGACCACACCATTCACACATGAAGTGTATGCTTATGCCCAGTTAAGGAAATCAATCATTAGACCTTTTTTAGCTTTGGGCTGGGCGTCTGGTAGTTATCAAGATATTTCAACCATACCACTTAGAATAGGAGGTGAGAATATCTTTGTTGTAGATACCTCTAAAGTTCAGTTAAATGATTTCTCTACAATAGTTGGACTTTCTCATACATTTACAGCTCAAAAAATCTTTGCAAAAGATGATATGCTTACTTTCGTTCCTTCAGTTAATTTAATTGCAGAGCTACAGAATTACAAAACAGTGCCAGGGTCTATAGGTGTGATGAAAGATCTTGATGAAGATCCTGAAGATGATGATGAAATTGATATTGACAGAATTCGCAAGAGGTTCAATTTAAATCCTAAGACTTTATCTAAATTTTCATTTCAAACGCTTGCTTTTTCAGCAAATATCAATTGGTATAAATCTTCTTATTCAGTTTCTGCTGGATACTTTATGGGATACTATTTCAACAACGTCAATACCTCAAAATTTGTCCATTTTTTTAACCTGAATGTGGGTGTCACATTTTAGTCTTTTGTTATCACTTTTAGCGTGGATAAAATAATAATTTAGATTTGTAATTCTTCATAAAAATTCAAGACTATGAAACATTTAATTGTTTTTTCTTTGCTTGTACTTTCAGGTCTCATTTCAACTGCTCAAGAGTTTAGTATTGGACCAAAAGTTGGTGCAAATATTACTGGTTTAAACGGCTTGCAATTTGAAAAAGGATATGATTTTTCCTACCATGTTGGAGCTTTTGCAGAAATAGGATTGTCGGAGAAAGTTGCACTTCAGCCTGAGCTATTGTGGAGCCAATCTGTAGTAAATCCTGGAGCAACATTTTCTAGCCTCTATTCTTCTTCATTGACAGATCTTAGCAATGTAAAATTGAATTACATCTCTGTTCCTGTCCTATTAAACATCCGACCAGTCAAGATGCTAAGTTTTCAAGTGGGTCCGCAGTTTGGTATTTTATTAGACGCAAAAAATTCAACAATTACCAATGTGAAATCTGCATTTAAATCGGGTGATTTCTCGATGATGGCAGGTGTACAATTGAAAGTACTAGCATTTAGATTTTATGGAAGGTATGGGTTTGGTATAGCCAATATCAATGATATAAGTGAGGATACTTGGAAGAGCAAGACCTTACAGTTGGGTATTGGACTAGGACTCTAAAATCGCTAAAAATGAACATTTTCATCCCGGCCAAAGTCCGGGATTTTTTTTGTGGCATTAAACTTGTCATATAACTGTACACTATAGAAACCTGCTTATTAAGTGGTTTTAGTGTGACATTATGTCTTAAACGAAAAGTATGGATTTGAAGATGAATTTTTTACAACAAGAGGATGACATGGATTTCATGCCCATCATTCCTTTGAATGACAATGAGGGTGGAAATGCTGATCAAATAGCTGTTCCTGCTGAATTACCATTGTTACCACTTAGAAATACAGTTCTATTCCCAGGAGTAGTTATACCCATTACTGTTGGTCGGGATAAGTCGATCAAGGCTATTGCAGAGTCTTACAAGACTGACAAATTGGTCGGTGTTTTGGCCCAAAAAGACAGCAGTGTTGAGGATCCAGGAGTAGGGGATTTGGTTTCAATTGGTACAGTTGCCAAAATCATTAAGTTGATTAAAATGCCTGATGGCGGAACCACGGCCATCTTACAAGGTAAAAGGCGGTTCAAATTGTTACAGGTTATTTCCGAGGAGCCCTATTTCATTGGTGGGGTAGAAGCAATTGAAGAAGAAATTATCGAAGATGATGCTTCATTTGAGGCCTCTGTATCTTCTATAAAAGATCTAGCCGCACAAATTATTCAGCTTTCACCTAATATTCCAACAGAGGCTTCAATAATTTTAAAAAACATTGAGCAGCCATCATTCTTGATTCATTTTGTGGGCAGTAATTTGAATTGTGAACTTGTTGAAAAGCAACAACTGCTTGAAATGAGCGATTTAAGAGGTCGTGCAGAGAAATTGTTGGGGCTACTCCAAAAAGAGTTACAATTTGTTGAACTGAAAAATAAGGTTACTACAAAAACCAAGACAGAACTAGATAAGCAGCAAAGAGATTATTTTCTTCAACAGCAATTGAAAAGCATTAAAGAAGAACTTGGTGGCGATTCTAATGATAGAGAAATTCAAGAAATGAAGAAAAAAGCCGAGCAAAAAAAATGGTCGGCTGCAGCTAAAGAACTCTTTCAAAAAGAAGTAGAGAAGTTAGAAAGAATGCATCCTAGTACTCCTGATTATTCAACAGTATATAATCATGTTGATTTGATGCTTGATTTGCCATGGGAGGAATACACAACTGATAATTACGATCTCAAGAAAGCAAAAAAGCTTTTGGATAAAGATCATTTTGGGATGCATAAGATCAAAGAAAGGATTCTTGAATACCTCGCCGTGCTCAAATTGAAGGGCGATATGAAGAGTCCAATTTTATGTTTTGTTGGTCCTCCTGGAATTGGTAAAACATCATTGGGAAAAAGTATTGCCAATGCACTTGGAAGAAAATATGTTCGATTTAGTTTGGGGGGTCTACACGATGAAAGTGAAATAAGGGGACACCGTAAAACCTATATTGGTGCAATGCCAGGAAGGATTCTTCAATCTCTTCGAAAAGTGAAGTCTTCAAATCCTGTAATCATTTTGGATGAGATTGATAAAGTGGGTAAAGATTTTAGGGGTGATCCATCATCTGCATTATTGGAAGTGCTAGATCCTGAGCAGAATCATACCTTCTATGACAATTATTTGGAATTAGAATATGACCTGAGCAAGGTCTTGTTTATTGCTACAGCCAACGATTTACAAAGTATCCAGCCAGCTTTGAGAGACCGTTTAGAAATTATCGATCTAACTGGTTATGCTGTCGAAGAAAAAGAAAAAATTGCTCAAACCCATTTATTGCCTAAGCAGAAAGAGTTACATGGCTTAAAAGATCATGATATTAAGGTTAGTCAGCCTGTTATGACGTTTCTCATTGAAAACTATACCCGTGAAAGTGGTGTACGTGAATTAGATAGGCAATTGGCGAGTATCATGCGAAGCCTAGCAAAGGATTTGGCTATCAATGGAAAATTAAAAGCAGTATTAGCCCAACAAGATGTTACCAGGATTTTGGGAAAGCCAAGATACAGTAATGAGTTGTATAAAACGGCGAACATGCCAGGTGTGGCAGTTGGCTTGGCTTGGACTTATGTAGGAGGGGATATTTTGTTTATAGAGGTTAGTAGTAGCGAGGGTAAAGGAGAGTTACAGCTCACAGGTAACCTTGGTCAGGTGATGAAGGAAAGTGCTAGTACTGCAATCACCTATTTAAAATCCAATGCCAAGAAGAATGGAATTGACCCCGGTCTTTTTGTCAAAAAAAATATCCATATACATGTACCTGAGGGGGCAGTACCTAAAGATGGTCCCAGTGCTGGTATTACTATGATGACAGCTCTAGCATCAGCCCTAACAGGTAGAAAAGTGAAATCGTTTTTGGCTATGACAGGGGAGATTACCTTAAGAGGTCAGGTTTTACCTGTTGGTGGGATTAAAGAAAAAGTATTGGCAGCCAAGCGGGCAGGATTAAAAGAAATTGTTTTGTGTAACCAAAACGAAAAGGATGTGCTGGAAATCAATCCTGAATACATCAAAGGCATGAAGTTTCATTATGTGAAAACAATGCAGCAGGTCCTGGAAATAGCTTTGGTATAAACTTTTTTATTCCCTTTGAACCAAATTGAATAATCCTTGTTTTATTCTGCAAAGAGAATTGTTTCTCTTATGTTGGTTGTTTTAAGGGTTAAGGAATTTCCCCCATTTTTATGGGGGATTTTCATTTCTAGACGAGCTTGTTTACTTTTGAATATGACATTGAGGTCGATTTTAGCCTTTGTTCTGCTTTTCTCAACTAGCATTATACGGTCGCAAACCCTTGGGGGCAGTTCAGCCTACAGCTTTATGAAATTGCCTATGGGGGGGCAACTTTCGGCCCTAGGGGGGAAGAATGTCTCATTGTTTGCATCTGACCTTGGTCTAATTGCTGAAAATCCAGCCTTACTTAAAAAAAATCATCATGCTTTTGTCACTACAACCTTCAATAAAATTGCTCCCACTACCAATGCATTACAGGGAATAGGTGCCTATCATCATGAAAAATCAAATACCAGTTTTGCGCTTGGGGTTGTCCATGTGTTATATGGACAAGAAACACAGACCGATGCCTCAGGAAATAGTTTGGGAAGCTTTAGCGCCTATGATCAAATAATCAGTGCGTCTTTCGCTAAATCCTATGGAAACAGGTGGCGTTATGGTGCAAGTTTAAAATTAGCACATTCAAACTATGGGCTTTTTCGCAGCACAGGATTAGCAGCCGATGTTGGGCTGACCTATTATGATGAGGGTAATAAATTACAAATTGGATTCGTTGCCAAGAATATGGGCGCCCAGTTGAAAACATACGGAGGTAATCCTGAGGATCTTCCTTTTGACTTGGTTATGGGAGTAACAAAGCAATTGGAAAAAGCGCCATTAAGATTTTCTATAACAGCCCAACGGTTGCATCAATTTGATTTATTATACAACGATACCTTGTACAACAATGAGAACTTTGGTTCTTCTAATGATGTTGGATTGGCCAAGAAAATATTCAGTCACTTTGTACTTGGTACAGAGCTTTTGTTAGGAGATAAGCTTGTTGTTTTGGTAGGGTACAATGTATTGCGTAGAAATGAATTGAGTATAAAAAATATTGCAAGTGGTTTAACTGGATTTAGTTATGGATTACAACTTAAATTAAACCGCTTGAATTTTTACTATGCAAGATCACATTACCAAAGTACACTTGCGCAAAATCAACTTACCCTCTCTATTCGTTTAATAGCAAATCAGAAATAGCTGAGGTTGGTTTTTGGGGAAATGGATAACAGTGTTTCGTACATCAACTTAATGGTGTTTTCTACATCATCTTTATGCAACATTTCCACTGTTGTATGCATGTATCTTAGCGGTATAGAAATCAATACAGAAGGACAACCATCATTCGCATAAGCAAAGGAGTCTGTATCGGTACCGGTACTTCTGCTAACTGTACGCATCTGTACTGGAATTTTTTTCTTGTTGGCTACATCTTCTACTACTGATAATAATTTGTTGTGTACTGCAGGACCAAATGCTAATGAAGGACCTTTTCCGCAGGCTACATCACCTTCAATGATTTTATTAACCATTGGCGTTGTGGTATCATGTGTAACGTCTGTAATAATGGCAACATCTGGCTTGATTCTCCGTGCAATCATTTCAGCACCTCTTAGTCCAATTTCTTCCTGTACAGCATTAACCACATATAAGCCATAGGGTAGTTTTTTCTTGTTGGCTTTTAATAATCTTGCCACTTCGGCTATCATAAACCCTCCAATCCTGTTGTCAAATGCTCTTCCTATCAAATAATCAAAAGCTAATTCGTCATAGCCTTCTTCATACGTAGCCACAGCTCCTATGTGAATACCTAATGACTCAACTTGTTTTCTATTCTTAGCGCCGCAATCAAGAAATAAATTATCAACTGCTGGTTGGGGATCCTTTCTTTCACCGCCACCAATTCTGGTATGGATAGCAGGCCATCCAAATACAGCTTTTACCGGACCTTTTTTACCATGTATAAAGACCCTTTTACCTGGAGCAATTTGATGATCAACACCACCATTTCTTTTCAAATAGATGAGTCCGCTTTCAGAAATATAATTAACGAACCAGCTAATTTCATCAGCATGGGCTTCAATTACAACTTTAAATTTTTCTTGTGGATTGATTATTCCTACAGCAGTCCCGTATGGATCAGTCATGACCTCATCAACAAATGGTTTGATATAATTCAACCATACTTTTTGCCCCCCTGATTCAAATCCGGTAGGCGATGGGGTATTGATATAGTTTCTTAGAAAACTGTATGAGTTGTCAGCAAGCATTCGCTTTGCACTTGTTCTAACTGCTTTTGCCATTTTTTTGTATTTATTTCTTTACAATCTGTAAATGATGATTGGAGCTGTTTTTACAGTGTCGCTGATATTACCAGCTTCATCTTTTATCCAAAAACTGAAAACAGCCGTATCGTTTCTTGCACATCTTGGTTGTAGTTCAATTGCATAAGAAAAACTCACCAGTACTTCACCATCAAAGTTTTTAAATCGTGGAGTTTCAGGTGGAATTCTATAAAGTGTGGAATCAGAAAAATCACTTAAAGCACACTTAGTGGTTGATTTCATGATCCAAAGTGTATCGCTAAAATCACCTTCTTTATCTGTTAGTCGCATCGTCACTTGCAAGTCACTACCAACCGGCACTTGGGTTCCACTAATGCTTTTAATTTTTAATTGAGGTTTTGACTGAAAGGTTTCCTTTCCGCAAGCAATCAATAATATCATGAATAGGAAACTTAAATAATACTTTGTCATGTACCTTCGTTATCTGTTCAAATTTAGCAGTTAATCATTGAATAACCTATTCAGTCCATATCATTTTAAAGAAGATTTAACCCTTGGCAAGGGTAGAACCTTTACAGAAAAAGCAATGCATATTTTTCATGCACAAGCGAATTTCAACCCTCTCTACCACCTATATTTAAGACATTTGTCAGTCGATCCCCAAAGTGTAACCCAATTAGCAGAAATTCCATTTTTGCCTATTTCTTTTTTTAAATCTCACGTCATCAGAACAGGTGATTTTGAACCAGAGGTTTATTTTGAAAGTAGTGGCACCACCGGGCTACAGCCTAGTCGTCATGGTATTTTAAGTCAATCTGCATATTTGCAGAACGCAAAGTCAAACTTCAGAGATTTTTACGGAAATATTGAAAATTATTGTGTTCTAGCACTATTGCCTTCTTATTTGGAGAGGGGAAACTCCTCTTTGGTTGCCATGGCAGATTATTTCATTAAGTTAAGTGGTCATGGTTTGTCGGGTTTCTTTTTAAACGATTTAGATCGACTTCATGCCGCACTAGTTGAATTAGAAAGTGCCGAACAGCCCACTATTTTACTTGGCGTTACCTATGCATTAATGGATTTTGCTGAAAAGTTTCCCATCCAGTTGAAGCATACAATAGTCATGGAGACGGGAGGTATGAAGGGAAGAAGAGAGGAAATTACGCGAGGGCAGTTACATGGTTTTTTGTGCGAAAGACTTGGGGTAGAACAAATACATGCAGAATATGGCATGACCGAATTGCAATCTCAGGCTTATTCAAAAGGAGGAGGATGGTTTAAGACCTCTTCTAGCATGAAAGTGATGCTGCGGTCTCCAGATGATCCATTTGAAATTTGGGAAGATGGACAGTTTACTATGCGCACTGGTGCAGTTAATATTATCGATTTGGCCAACTCTGATACCATATCATTTATTGCGACAGATGATCTTGCTCGTTATAGAGAAGATGGTTCATTTGAAATAACAGGGCGAATGGATAACTGTGATATTCGTGGATGTAGTCAGCTAGCACTCTAGTTGTTTAAGTATAGTCAAGAAAAGAACTTAATTTTGTTTCAATTTTATATTATGGGAGTACTTAAACAAATTGCAACCTACCTTTATCTCAGGAAAAAAGATGCGGATACACCTAACTCAAAATGGGTACAGTACATGCATGGCATTAATAGGATTTCATTGTTGCTTTTTTTGTTTGCTATCGTTGTAATGATTGTTAAGGCTTTTTTAAGGAAATAAGTTAAGCAATCAACATTTGCTGAATAATGCCAGCAGCTTTTTCAGAAGCTTTTCCACCTGCACTCAGTAACTGATACAAATTGTCTGTGTCTGCTTTGTATTTATTTTTTCTATCCTCATTATAAAGTAAATCTTTTAACTCTTGTTTGATGTTTTCAGCAGTGAGTTCATGTTGAATTAACTCCTTTACAATTGGTTGATCCATGATTAAATTAACCAGAGATATGTATTTTACTTTAATCAATTTTTTTGCAATAGCATATGAAATAGGAGAACCTTTATAGCAAACAATTTCGGGAACACGAAAAAGTGCCGTTTCTAAAGTTGCTGTTCCGGAAGTAACCAAGGCAGCATCTGCAATAGAAAGTAAATCGTATGTTTTATTTTTTACCAATACTACATTCGTGTATTTGTTTGTAAATGCTGTGATGAAATCATCACCAATGCCAGGCGCTTGGGCAACTACAAATAAAGCTTCAGGAAAATCATTTGAACTTTCCAACATGATGGGTAGTTTCTTGGCTATCTCTTGTTTTCTAGATCCAGGTAAAAGAGCAATTATTTTTTTTCCACCATCAAGACCAAGTTCAGCGCCCACTGCTTTTTTATCTAAGGATTGTTGATACTCATCAATGATTTCAATTAAAGGATGGCCTACATAGTCAACTGGATATTTCCACTTTTCATAGAATGTTTTTTCGAAGGGTAATATCACCATCATTTTATCCACTACTTTTTTAATTGTGTGAATTCTTTTTTCCTTCCATGCCCAAATCTGAGGTGAGATGTAATAGACAGTTAAATAACCTTTCGACTTAACAAATTTTGCTATTGGTAAATTGAAACCAGGATAGTCGATGAAAATGACTACATCTGGATTAAAGGTGCAAATATCTTTTTTGCAGAACTTCATGTTCGACAGGATAGTCGATATGTTACTCACAACTTCGGTAAATCCCATAAAGGCAAGATCCCTGTAATGTTTAATAATTACAGCCCCGGCTTCTTGCATTTTATCACCTCCCCATGCTCTGATTCTTGCTTCTGGATCATTTTTTAAAATGGCATTGATAAGTCTACTCCCATGTAGGTCTCCTGATGCTTCACCGGCTATGATATAATACTTCATGGGTTTGTGATTATCCAAATATTTTGAATAAGAATGCTGCTGCTGCATAGGCAACAGAAACAGTAAAAATGCCCTTTGCCGTTTTGTCTTTTTGTCCGTTTATGAAAATTGTAAACAAAACAATGTTTAAGAGTAGGCAAGGAATACTTAAGGCAGATACAAGTTGTTTATTGCTTTGCAAAGCATGTAGGAAGCTTTTAAAAGGGAATAAACTGAACTTCCAAAAGTAGTAACCAAAAAAACTCAGTACTGGTATAATGAGTCCTACAACAAGTCCAAAATAGAAGTTATCCTTTTTGAATATTACCATGTATAGTCCTTTTCAATTTTCTTTTTCAAAGCATAATTGGTGAGGTCGTATTGCACTGGCACAACACTCACATAATTATGTTGTAATGCCCATACATCGGTGTCTTTACTTTTCTCAAGGTTGAGAAATTCTCCTGTCAGCCAAAAATATTTTTTGCCTGAAGGGTCTTTTCTTTCTTCAAAATCTTCCTCATATTTTGCATAGGCTTGTTTGCAAACCTTTACACCCTTAATGAGTTTTACATCTCCTTTGGGGATGTTTACATTTAAGCACATGTGCTTATCAGCCTTTTTGGATAGCATCTTTTCAACAATCAATCTTGCGTATTTTTTTGCGCCTTCAAAATTCGCTTCAAGGCTATAATCCATTAATGAAAAACCTACTGAAGGGATATTTTCAATCGAAGCTTCAATTGCAGCACTCATGGTGCCAGAGTAGATGACATTGATAGAATGGTTAGCGCCATGATTGATACCACTTAAACAGATATCAGGTTTTCTGTGAAGAACCTTATCAACTGCAAGTTTTACACAATCCACAGGTGTCCCGCTACAGGTCCACGCCTCAACGCCATCCATCAAATGGGTTTTATGCAAACGGAGGGGGTAGCCAATTGTTATGGCATGGCCCATCCCGGATTGAGGTTTATCTGGGGCAACCACTATCACCCTTCCTAGATCTTTGACAGCTTCTACCAAATGCCTGATACCCGGAGCGGTTATGCTATCATCATTTGTAATGAGTATAATGGGCTGTTCTTTTTTGTTTTTTGCCATAGATGCATCTAAATAAGAAGAACCTAAAAGTACCATTTATTTCAGTTTAAGGTTCTTTTGGTCTGGTACATAGAAAAAAATTTAGCAAAAAATACTTTGAAAACTAAATAATTTAGTATATTGCCCCAAAATCATTAGTATGTCACAGTCCTATGCAGGTAAAAACCTTAAACATTTGCGCAAGCTAAAAGGCCTGACGCAAGAGGAGTTTGCACAAAAATTACAAATCAAAAGATCCTTATTGGGAGCATATGAGGAAGAACGAGCTGAGCCACGTATCGATGTTTTGGAGATGGTGAGTGATCATTTTGGTATTAGTCTTGATGATTTACTGAGAAGAGATTTAAGTGATACCAAAGACAATTACTTGGCAAAGCGTCGTCAACAAAAGTTGGGAGCTGAAACGCATAGCGTTATTCATTTTGTGCCCATGAAAGCAGCTGCTGGTTATTTGGCGGGCTATGCTGATGAGGAATTCATTGACGAGTTGAATACCTTCACCCTTCCAATGTTGGGTAACGGTCATTTCAGGGCTTTTGAAATTATAGGTGATAGCATGCTGCCAACACCCAGTGGTTCAATCATTGTAGGTCAGAAGATTGATGATTTGGAGGAGGTGAAGCAAAATGCGTCCTACATTGTTTTAAGCAGAAACGAGGGAATCGTTTACAAGCGAGTTTCCCGTAATCCCAAAACCAAGAACAAGCTTACGTTAACCAGCGATAATCCAGCCTTTCAGCCCTACAACATCAATGCGGATGATGTATTGGAAATATGGCAGGCGCAAATTGTCATCACTAAAGTTGCACAGCAGCAAAGATGGGATGTTGGCCAGCTTGCAAATCTTGTATCGAATTTACAAGAACAGGTCAGTTCTTTGAAGAAGAGAATGAACTAATGCATGCTTAAATCTTATCGGGTTTTAGTTGATTTATACACACTACGTTGATAACCTCCCTTTTTAAGGGAGGTTTCATTCATTTATCTTTGGCGACCACCGGTGCATATGAAATTTGAGGTTATTTACATCTAAATCAGTGAGATTGTATGGCTAAACAGCAGGAGAACAAGGTTTTCGAATATAATGAGGACTCAATAAAGAGTTTGGATTGGAAAGAGCATATCCGTTTACGTCCGGGTATGTATATTGGTAAGTTAGGAGATGGCAGCAGTCAGGATGACGGTATTTATGTGCTTTTGAAGGAGGTAATGGATAACTGTATTGATGAGCACATGATGGGGTATGGTAAACAGATTGACTTAGCCCTTAATAATAAAGAAGTTGTAATTCGTGATTATGGGCGAGGTATTCCTTTGGGAAAACTAGTGGATGTTGTAAGTAAGATCAATACCGGTGCAAAATATGATAGCAAGGTTTTCCAGAAAAGTGTTGGTTTGAATGGGGTGGGTACAAAAGCAGTAAATGCGTTGAGTGAATATTTTAAAGTCACTGCTTATAGAGATGGTAAAGAAAAAACTGCTGAGTTTAAGCGAGGTGAATTGATCAAAGAGCATAAAGAAACCAGCACCAGTGAGCAAAATGGCACACAGGTTGTTTTTGTACCTGATGATTCAATTTTCAGGAATTTTTATTTCATTTCAGATTATATCGACAAACAGCTTTGGAACTATTGTTACTTAAATGCTGGTTTGGTTATTAGTTATAATGGCAGAAAGTTTGTCAGTAAGAATGGCTTATTAGATTTGTTGCACCGCAATGCCAATGAAGATGAATTGAGGTATCCTGTAATTCACTTGAAAGGCGAGGATATTGAGGTGGCGATATCTCACAACAATGAATATGGTGAGGATATCTATAGTTTTGTCAATGGTCAGTTTACCACCCAGGGCGGTACCCATGTAGTGGCATTCCGAGAGGCTTTTGTGAAAACTATTCGTGATTTTTTTAAAAAGGATTACGATACTTCAGACATAAGACAGAGCATAGTTGCTGCTGTCGCAGTGAGGGTGCAAGAGCCGGTGTTTGAATCTCAAACCAAAACAAAGCTAGGTTCTCAATATCTATATGAAGGTGGTCCTTCTATGAAGAATTTCATGATTGAATTCTTTTCAAAGGAGTTGGATAATTTCTTGCACAAACATCCTGCAGTGGCAGAAGCCATGAAGAAAAGAATTGAGCAGAGTGAAAGAGAACGCAAGGAATTGGCGGGTATCAAGAAACTGGCAAATGAACGTGCAAAAAAGGCCAACCTACATAACCGAAAATTAAGGGATTGCAGAATTCATCTAAATGAAGAGCCGCCTGCTAAAGCAAAAGAGGACTTTATTGCAAAGCAGTTGCAAAGTACCATATTCATCACTGAAGGTGATTCTGCGAGTGGTTCAATTACAAAGTCGAGGGATGTTGAAACGCAGGCTGTTTTTAGTTTACGCGGTAAGCCATTGAATAGTTATGGGCTGACTAAAAAAGTAGTTTATGAAAATGAGGAGTTTAATTTATTGCAACACGCATTGAACATTGAAGAAGGATTAGATGATTTGCGTTACAATAACATTATCATTGCAACTGATGCGGATGTTGATGGTATGCATATACGTTTGTTGTTGATGACTTTCTTTTTGCAATTTTTTCCTGATCTGGTGAGAGACGGTCATGTATATATTTTGGAAACACCTCTTTTTAGGGTGAGAAATAAACAAGAGACTATTTACTGTTATTCTGATGCAGAACGTCAGGATGCTATTAAAAAAATTGGTGCAAAAGCAGAAATAACAAGGTTCAAAGGATTAGGTGAAATATCTCCAGATGAGTTCAAGAATTTCATTGGTCCAGATATGAAAAAAACACCTGTTATATTGGAAAGTCAAATACACATCCAGCAATTGTTGGAATATTTTATGGGTAAGAATACTCAAGAGAGACAAGATTTTATCGTTTCAAATCTCCGTATTGAATTAGATACGGTGCAAGACTCAATTTGATGCAAATGATACATGTAGTTTTTAATGAACCGGATGTAGAGATTTTAAACCAGGCCATTGAAATGGATGAAACCATGGCGGGGGAAGTTGTTTTGGTGCGGGATGATTTCGCAGTAGGCCCCTTGGCAAATATTTATACACCTGAAGGTCAAGAGCAAAGAAAAAATTGGTGGCGCAATGTGTTCGTAGGAAGTGACTACGAAGGTGCTGTTGAAGAAGGCAAGGTAGATGACCCTGCGGTTGTAACCAAAATTAAAGAGCTTCTCACCAATGATGAAAAACAACTGGTGTGGATATGGGCTGCACAGAACAAACATGATGTTTGCGGGTATTATTGGTTGATTAGTCAGCTTGTAGATTTTCATGGCAGGGTGTATATTTTATATTTGAACAACCTTCCATTTATCAATGAGAAGGGTAACATTTTCTATCCTGATTGGCTGAGTCAGATTCAGCCCAAAGAGTTTTTAAAGGCAAAAAAATTGGCAAGACCGGTTACAGTAAGTGAATTTGAAGTGGATAGTGACGAGTGGAATAAAATCACACAGGATAATCATGAGGTTAGGCTCTTGGAAGGCGGAAAAAAAATTGTGCAGCGTGATATCAGTTTTTACGATCAGGAAATTTCAAAATACATCACTGGAGATTTTCAAAAAGCAAACAAAATTATTAATGCATTTTTGACCAAGAGCAAAGAAACCACTGGAGATGGTTTTGTATTATGGCGTTTGAAAATGATTGCACAATCTGAAAGGTTTGAATTTCAAGGTGAATTGAAAGGGATGAAAGATTTTGAAGTCAAAAGAAAATCTGTTGTTGCTGAAGGTGCTTAAATCGTCAATATGGCAAAGTCAAAATTTAATGTAGAGACAGAAACGGATGCTGGGGTATCAGGACAGTATAAAAACTGGTTCCTTGATTATGCTTCATATGTTATTTTGGAAAGAGCTGTTCCAGATGTTGCAGATGGATTGAAGCCTGTTCAGCGCAGGATTTTACATTCCATGAAGGAAATGGATGATGGGCGGCTCAATAAGGCTGCTAATATTATTGGACAAACCATGCAGTATCATCCGCATGGTGATGCTAGTATTCAAGACGCTTTGGTGAACCTTGGTCAGAAAGATATCATGATTGATACCCAAGGCAACTGGGGTGATGTGCGGACAGGCGATGATGCAGCAGCTGCAAGATATATTGAAGCACGTCTTAGTAAGTTTGGCTTAGAAGTGGCATTTAATGCTAAAACTACACAATGGCAGTTGAGCTATGATGGCAGAAAAAAAGAGCCAGTCCATTTACCAGTTAAGTTCCCTTTGTTATTGGCACAAGGTGCAGAAGGTATTGCGGTGGGACTTTCTACTAAAATTTTGCCACACAACTTTATTGAACTTATTGATGCTTCTATAAAATATCTAAAGGGTAAAAAATTTGAACTCTTTCCAGATTTTCAAACCGGTGGAATGATTGATGTATCTAACTACAATGATGGAAAAAGAGGTGGTAGGATTCGTTGCAGGGCCCACATACAAGAAGTAGATAAAAAATGCATTGCCATCAAGGATGTTCCTTATGGAGTTACCACAACCCAGTTGATGGAATCAATAGTGAAGGCTAATGATCAGGGTAAAATCAAGATCAAAAAAGTAACGGATAATACAGCTGCTGAAGTTGAAATACTCGTTGAACTAGCAGCTGGAATTTCTGCTGATTTGACCATAGATGCTTTATATGCTTTCACGGATTGTGAAGTGAGTATTGCACCAAATGCTTGCGTTATTGTAAATCATAAACCGCAGTTTATGGCTGCAACTGATTTGCTGAAATTATCAACTGACAATACAAAAGAGCTTCTCAAAAGGGAATTAGAAATTCGTCTTGATGAATTACAAGAGAAATGGCATTTCACATCATTAGAAAGAATTTTCTTTGAAGAGAAAATTTACAAAGAGCTAGAGAAGAAACATGAAGACTGGGAGAAAGTATTGGTGGCCATCCAAAAAGGCTTTGATCCCTTTAAAAAGCTCTTCAAAAGAGGGGTTGTCCGTGAAGATATTATCAGGTTAACAGAAAAACCTGTTAGAAGGATTTATAAATTAGATATTGATGAGTTGAATATTCAAATTAAAAATATCGAAGCAGAAATAAAACAGGTTAAACATGATCTTGCCAATTTGACTGATTATTCGATTGCGTATTTTGAGGGGTTAAAAGAAAGATTTGGTAAGGGTAAAGAACGAAAGACAGAAATAAAACCTTTTGATGTTATTCAAGCAAGACAAGTAGCTATTGCTAATGTTAGATTGTATATGAATCGCGCAGAGGGTTTCATTGGGACAAGCTTGAAAAAAGACGAATTTATCACGGAGTGTTCCGATTTAGATGATATTATTGTTTTTACTAAGCGCGGCATCATGAAGGTGGTTAAGGTAGATGATAAGGTATATATAGGTAAGGATATTCTTCATGCTGCCATTTTTCAAAAAACAGATGAACGTCTAACCTATAACATGATATATACCGATGGTGAAACGGGTGTTTCCTATTCTAAGCGTTTCAATGTTACTGGTATAACAAGAGATAAAGAGTATGACCTTACAAAAGGAAGTGATAAATCGAAGGTTAATTATTTCACGGCAAATCCAAATGGTGAAGCCGAATCAATTATAATTGTTTTAAGTCCCAATTGCAGTGCTCGTATCAAACAATTAGATTTTGATTTTGCAGAATTGGATATTAAGGGAAGAAATTCAATTGGTAATCAGGTTACAAAATATCCAATCAAAAATGTAAAATTAAAAGACGCAGGTAAGTCCACTTTAGGTGGAAGATCCCTTTGGTTTGATGATGTATTTGGACGCCTAAATACTGAAGAAAAAGGAACATACCTTGGTAGTTTTCAACCATCAGATTTAATTTTTGCCGTATATCAAGATGGTAGTTATGAACTTAGCAATACAGAATTGAATCAAAGATTTGATAGTGAATCTCTAATCAAAATAGAGAAATTTGATCCTAAACGATTGGTAACTGCTATTTACCTCGATAATGAAAAAATGCAGTTCAATGTAAAACGGTTCAAAATAGAAACTACTACATTGAATACCAAGTTCAACTTTATAAAAGAAGGAGAAGGTAATTATTTGGAAGCTGTAAGTACTGAGGATAAGCCAATCGCTGTTATAACATCAGGTAGAGGTGCACAAAGCAGAACAACTAAAGTAAAAATTGCTGATTTTGTTGAAATTATGGGGTGGAAGGCCATAGGAAATAAGCTGACGGATTTTACCAAGAGTACAGAAATTGTTTGGCAAGAAAATGATGGTGATAAAAAACAAGCACAGCTATTTTAATGCCAAGTAATGAATTTTAGGCCTAAAAATCTGATTATTCAAGAAAAGTTATATTTGCATTTGTAACAATAAAATTTTACAATGCCTTTAAAACGAGAAGAAGATTTTAATAATCAATTGTCTGGTTCGTTTCCTGAACAGGAATCTACTTCAAACAGCTGGTTTAAACGCAGAAAAAAGGGCATTAGTACATCTACTGCTGAAAAGAAAGAAGTGCCTGATGGTTTATGGACAATGTGTCCTTCTTGCAAGTATACTTGCACAACTGTTGAACTTAAGGAGAATTTATCGGTCTGTCCAAAATGTGATTATCATCATCGTATTGGAAGTGCTGAGTACTTTGATATTCTATTTGATGATCAGCAATACAAGGAACTTTTTGCAGAGGTTAAATCAATCGACTTCTTAGGCTTTAATGATCTTAAGCCATACAAGAAAAGGCTTGATGAAGCCTACGCTAAAACAGGATTGCATGATTCAATTACATCAGCTGTGGGTAATGTTGGTGGTCATCCCTTATTGGTTTCATGTATGGATTTCAATTTTATTGGTGGTTCATTGGGAAGTGTAATGGGTGAAAAGATCGCAAGATCTGCTGAGTATTGTCTTGAACACAAGATTCCCTTAATGATTATAAGTAAAAGTGGGGGAGCAAGAATGATGGAAAGCGCATTTTCCTTAATGCAGCTTCCTAAAACACTTGGAAAAATCAGCAAATTAGCTGTTGCTGGCATACCCTATATTTCGCTCTGTACGGATCCTACATATGGTGGAACTACTGCTTCATTTGCCATGGTAGGTGACATCAATATTGGAGAACCAGGTGCAATGATTGGTTTTGCTGGCCCTCGTGTAATCAAAGAAACAATCAAAAAGGATCTTCCTGAAGGATTTCAGACTTCTGAATTTGTGATGGATCATGGATTTCTGGATATGATAGTCAGTAGAAAAATGCTTAAAGAAAGGCTAGCTGTATTGTTAAGTCACTTTGCAAGTTAGTTTGTAAACAATTTGCTTCTCAACATTTCTGTATCATGGAGATTAGGAATAAATCTGCAACGTTCGAATATTTTATCGAAGAAAAATTCGATGCAGGCATGGTGTTGACAGGAACTGAAGTAAAAGCGCTTAGAGATGGTAGTGCAAGTTTCAATGATAGTTATTGTTTGATGGATAGGGGTGAACTCTATATAAAGGGACTGCATATTTCTCATTATTCCTTTGGTGGTTTTGCCAATCATGTACCCACTCGCGATAGAAAACTTTTACTAAAAAAGAGAGAACTTGTCAGGTTAACCCAGAAGCTGAAAGATAAAGGCTATACCATCATTCCTTTAAAAATTTACTTTAATGAGAGGGGATATGCTAAAATCCAAATTGGCTTGGGTAAAGGCAAGAAACTACATGATAAGCGTGAAACCATTAAACAAAGAGAATCTGAACGAGAAATAAAGCGATATATTAAATAGATTTTAAACTTTTTTTGGAATTATTACTGAAATAATTGACATTTGACGAAATGAAAAGAATTTATACAAATAACGGTTGGCATGCTATCCCTTCGCTGGGCTAGTTACCTTGTTGTTTGACAGCATAGTTAAAGCCCCGACTTTCGGGGCTTTTTTATTAAATAACGGTGAAAATGGAGAAAGTAAAACTAATTACAACAGTAAAGAAAATGTCCTCTGATTTGTATACTCCTGTTGGTATCTATTTGAGGTTGAGAGATAAATTTCGTGATACTATTTTATTGGAAAGCACAGATCATCATACTGCTGAAAATAGCTTTTCCTTTATTGCTGTAAATGCAATTGGTGGTATAGAAATAGTTAATCAACATCAAATTGAATATAAAATACCCGGTAGATTGCCAGTAACACAGACATTAGCATCTCAAGATGTGACCAGTTTGTTATGGGATTATATGAAGATTTTTCAGGTAAGTACAACGGATAAGCAACTAAATTTTGCGCAAAGATTATTTGGTTACACAGCTTATGATGCAATTCCATTTTTTGAAACAATCCCATTTTCGGATAAACCATATACCAAATCCACAATAAATAACCCTTATTTTAATTCTCCTACTTCAGCACTTCCGCTAATGCGTTATCGTCTGTATCAATATGTAATTGCTATTGATCATTTCAGAGATGAATTATTTTTGTTAGAAAATCATGCAGAAGGTGTTGAGGGGGACAAAGCCGCAGTTGAAAATATTATTTGTAGTCGCGATATACCTCAGTTTCCATTTGAACTTGAGGGTGAAGAATCATCAAATCTCCTTGATCAAGAGTATTTAGAAATAGTTGAAAAGGGAATAGCACACTGCTATCGTGGCGATGTATTTCAAATGGTTTTGAGTAGGAGATTTCAACAGAAATTTAAAGGGGATGAGTTTAATGTTTATAGAGCATTACGCATGGTGAATCCTTCACCCTATCTATTTTATTTCGATTATGGCGAATATAAGCTCATGGGATCTTCACCTGAAAGCCAGTTGATTGTAATGAACGGTAAGGCAATTGTACATCCCATTGCAGGAACTTTTAAACGAACTGGCGATGATGTTACGGATAGGATGGAAGCAGAACGATTGCTGCTCGATCCTAAAGAAAATGCTGAACATGTTATGCTGGTTGATCTGGCCCGAAACGACTTAAGCAGGGTGTGTAAAAATGTAAAAGTCACGCAGTTTAAAGAGGTTAAATATTATTCTCATGTAATTCACTTGGTGAGTGAGGTGACAGGCGATGTTACCGAAAATGCTAACCCTTTTTTGTTGATGGCAAAAACATTTCCTGCAGGAACACTTAGTGGTGCACCAAAATATAAAGCCATGCAATTGATTCAAAACTATGAAACCACATCAAGATCATTTTATGGTGGAGCAATAGGTTATTTGGGATTTGATGGGAGTTGTAATCAAGCAATTATGATTAGAAGTTTTTTGAGCAAGGGAAATACTTTGTATTATCAGGCAGGTGCTGGGATTGTAGCATCTAGTGTTCCTGCATTAGAATTGCAAGAAGTGAACAACAAGTTGGGGGCTTTGAAAAAAGCAGTTGGTTTTGCAACAGAAATGAATAGAAAATAAACTAGTGAAAGTGAATAAAATTTTGATTTTAGATAACTACGATTCATTTACTTATAATCTTGTTCAATTGGTTGAAGAGATTATTGGCAGTGAAGTTGATGTCTATAGAAATGATGCGATTGCAATTCCTGATGTTGATCGATATGATAAAATCATTTTATCACCCGGACCTGGAATTCCGGCTGAAGCGGGTATATTGTTGTCTTTGATAAAAACCTATGCCAAAACAAAATCTATTTTGGGCGTATGCCTTGGGCATCAAGCTATAGGAGAAGTTTTCGGCGGAGAACTTACCAACCTAAGCAAGGTTTATCATGGCATAAAAACCAAGATAAACCTAGTCCCTGCTGTTGAACCTTCTGTATTTAGGAACGATTGGTTCACAGGACTTGATCCTGAAATTGAAGTTGGTCGTTACCATAGTTGGGTAATCAATGAGCAAGGAGTTCCTAATGAAATAGAAGTAACATCATTTGACAACAATGGTATGATCATGTCCATCAGACATCGTGAATATGATATTCAAGGAGTTCAGTTTCATCCAGAAAGTGTTTTGACACCCACCGGAAGAAAGATGTTAGAAAATTGGTTGATGAAAGCATAAAATAAATCTTTAAAATGAAGCAAATCTTAAATCATTTATTCGAGCACCAGACATTGTCAAAAGATTCTGCCAAACAGATCTTGTTGGACATTGGAAAGGGTACATATAATGATCATCAGCTGAGTGCATTTATGACTGTTTTTCTAATGAGATCTATCACAATGGATGAATTGATTGGTTTTAGAGAAGCATTGCTAGAAATGTCTGTCAAGATTGATTTTGGGAATCGTCGCGTTATGGATATAGTTGGGACAGGAGGTGATGGAAAGAACACATTTAATATTTCAACATTAGCTTGTTTTGTTGTTGCTGGAACTGGTCAGCCTGTAGCAAAACATGGAAGTTATGGTGCCAGTTCAGTCAGCGGTGCATCCAATTTAATGGAATCATTAGGGTATAAATTCAAATCAGATGCCACGCGTTTGGAGCAAGAGCTTGACGAATGTAATATGTGTTTTTTGCATGCACCTGTTTTTCATCCTGCCTTAAAAGCTGTTGCTCCAATAAGAAAGAATTTGGGTGTACGGACTTTTTTCAATCTGCTTGGACCAATGGTTAATCCATCTAATCCAGCTTATCAATTGGTTGGTGTTTATAATCTTGAAATTTCTCGTTTTTATAATTATCTCTTACAAACTGAAAATCGTAAATATGCCTTAGTTCATTCAATAGATGGATATGATGAAGTATCTCTTACTTCCGATATTAAGTTGATAACAAGAGATGGAGAAAATGTGCTTACACCACAGCAATTAGGTGGTTGCTTTGTGAAGCAGTCGGATATCTATGGTGGTGATACTATCGCATCTGCATCGAAAATATTCATAGATATTTTAAAAGGGGAGGGTACAATTGAACAACAAAATGTTGTTTTAGCTAATGCAGCCCTGGGACTGCTTCTGACAGAAAAATATCCAGATTACGATGCTGCTTTTGATGCTGCAAAAGAAAGTTTGGAAAGCAGAAATGCTTTGCGTGTTTTAAATCGTTTAATCGCTTTACAAGAAAACCAATGAATATTCTAGAAAAAATAGTTGATTATAAGCGAGAGTGGGTTGCTAAGCAGCAAGAAAAAAAATCTATAGAAGAGCTAAAACAATCTATTTATTATAAAGGACCCACTATTTCTTTGGTGGATAAAATTCGCCAAGGTAACGAAACAGGTATTATTGCGGAATTTAAACGCAGGTCCCCCTCAAAAGGAGATATTTACGCCAATGCAGATGTTGTAGAAGTGGTTTCTAGTTACCAAAAGGCCAGGGCATCGGCAGTTTCTATTCTCACCGATGTTCATTTTTTTGGTGGTTCAGATTATGATTTACTTGAAGCTAGGCCTCATCTCACTATTCCTATTCTTAGAAAAGATTTTATCATAGATCCTTATCAAATACACGAGGCCAAGGCAATAGGAGCGGATATTATATTGCTCATCGCAGCCTGTCTCTCTGTTAAGGAAGTAAAAGAATTAGCTCAATTGGCAAAGTCGCTTGGTTTGGAAGTGCTATTAGAGCTTCATGATGAGGATGAATTGGGACATGTTTCGACACATATAGATTTGGTAGGTATAAATAATAGAAGTCTCAAAACATTTGAGGTCGATGTAAAGAGAAGTTTGTCAATGGCTGCTTCTATTCCTAACTCATTTATTAAAGTAGCAGAAAGTGGAATTGATGATCCTGCACTTATTCGTTTGTTTAAGTCAAACGGTTTTGGCGCTTTCCTCATTGGTGAATATTTCATGAAAACCCATGTTCCTGGTCCAGCGTTAGAAAAATTTATTCAACAAATCTGATTTCATGGAGCTTAAAGTATGTGGGATAACACAATTGGATCAGTTACTTGCTTTGCAAGCAATGGGGGTAGATTATGCAGGTTTAATCTTTTACGAGGGATCACCTAGGTTTGTTGGTGCTCATCATTTTTCACCATCAGTGCTCAAGCAAAATGATATTGCTATAAAGAGAATTGGGGTCTTTGTAAATGCCAGTGAAGATGAAATTCTACAAGCAGTAGACGACTGGCAATTAGAAATGGTGCAATTGCATGGTGAGGAATCGCCAGTTTTTTGTGAAAAAATATCCAATCACGTTAAAACAATCAAGGCTTTTCGTGTTAATGAGGAAGAGTCTTTGGCATACAAAGTAGCTCCTTATCAAAATGCTGTTGAATATTTCTTGTTCGATGCCATGGGTAAACAATATGGAGGTACTGGCAATAAATTCGACTGGAAAGTGATAGCTGAAGCTAACATTGACAAACCCTATTTCTTGAGTGGGGGTCTTGGTCCGGATGATGTTGACAGCATACAAGCATTTGTTCAAACCAACAGTAATTGTTTTGCAATTGATGTTAATAGCAGGTTTGAAGTTAAACCTGGGGTTAAAAATTTAGAAATAGTAAGGAACTTTACAGAGTCTCTTTTAAAAAAGTAAATATGATGAAAAGTTTTGCAAAACCTGATATAGAAGGCTACTATGGAGATTTTGGAGGAGCATATATACCCGAGATGCTTTATCAAAATGTTGAGCAATTGAGATCATCTTATTTAGAAATTATGCATGATCCCTTGTTTCAACTAGAGTTTAATCAGCTTTTAGCTGATTATGTTGGTAGGCCAACTCCTCTTTTTTATGCACAACGTTTAAGTGAGCAGTTCAATACTAAAATATACCTCAAGCGTGAAGATCTTTGTCACACTGGCGCACACAAAATTAATAATACCATCGGTCAGATTCTGTTGGCCATTCGCCTAGGTAAGAAGCGAATCATTGCAGAAACTGGCGCTGGTCAGCATGGCGTTGCAACAGCAACGGTATGTGCTTTAAAAGGAATGGAGTGTATAGTCTATATGGGTGAAAAAGATATAGAAAGACAAGCGCCAAATGTGGCAAGAATGAAAATGCTTGGTGCAAAAGTAATTCCAGCAACCAGTGGCAGTAAAACATTAAAAGATGCAACCAATGAAGCCATACGTGATTGGATCAATCATCCAAACAATACGCATTACATCATTGGTTCAGTTGTTGGGCCACATCCTTATCCTGATATGGTTGCTAGATTTCAGTCTGTAATCAGTGCTGAAATTCGAACTCAGTTAATGGAAAAAGAAGGTACAGAGTTACCAACCCGTATCATTGCTTGTGTAGGAGGTGGCAGCAATGCCGCAGGTGCTTATTTTCATTTTTTGGATGAGCCATCAGTTGAAATTGTTGCAGTTGAAGCAGCTGGACATGGGGTCAATAGCGGCATGAGTGCTGCTACTACTCAGCTTGGCGTAACTGGCGTTCTGCATGGTAGTAAAAGTATCTTGATGCAAACAGCCGATGGTCAAGTAGTAGAGCCGCATAGTATTTCAGCAGGATTGGATTATCCTGGTATTGGTCCCATGCATGCCAATTTATTTTCTTCTGGAAGGGGAAGATTTATCAGTGCAACAGATGATGAAGCATTAGCAGCAGCATTTGAATTGTCAAAAATTGAAGGCATAATTCCAGCATTGGAGACTGCACATGCTTTTGCAGTGTTACATGAAATGCAATTCAACCCAGAAGACATTAATGTAATATGTCTTAGTGGAAGAGGTGATAAAGATTTAGGTACTTACATGCAGGCAATGAATAGTTTATAATTGAGGATTATGAAAAGAATGGAACTTTTATTTAAAGATAAATCGGAAGCAGTCTTGAATGTATATTTTACTGCGGGTTATCCAACGCTTGATAGTACAATTGAGATCATGAATGGAATCCAAGAAGGCGGAGCTGATTTAATTGAGATTGGGATGCCTTATAGCGATCCATTAGCTGATGGTCCGGTTATACAAGAGAGCAGTGGAGTGGCCTTACAAAATGGTATGACCATAGAATACCTATTCACTCAATTAAAAGACTTTAGAAAGACAATATCCATTCCAGTTGTTTTGATGGGATACATGAATCCAGTTTTACAATATGGGTTTGAGAAATTTTGTCAGAAGGCAGCAGAAGTGGGAATAGATGGCTTTATTCTTCCAGATTTGCCGGTCTATGAGTTTGAGCACCATTATGGTGAAATACTGAAGAAATTTGGACTAGATTTTGTTTTTCTGGTGACCCCTGAAACAAGTGAAACAAGAGTAAAGCAGTTAGATCAACTTTCTAGTGGATTTTTATATGCAGTTTCTTCTTCATCAACAACTGGTAATGAAAAAGATTTTAGTCAAGTAACAGCATACCTAAATCGATTGAAAACCTATGGTTTGAAAAATCCTTTTTTGGTAGGTTTTGGTATAAAGGACAAGTCGACTTTTGAATTGGTGAAACCTCATGCCAATGGAGCTATTATTGGATCTGCAATTATAAAAGCTTTATCTGCAAGTAACAATCCGGGTGCGACTGCAAAAGCGTTTGTGGAATCAGTGCTTAATTGAGAAACATGAATGTAGCAATTTTAAAATACAATGCAGGTAATGTGAGATCGGTTGAGATTGCACTTGAACGTATCGGAATAAATGCAATGTTAACTGATGATCATGAAGCAATTTTATCGGCTGATCGAATAATTTTTCCTGGAGTCGGTGAGGCGAGTTCTGCCATGTCCTATTTAAAAAATAAAAATATAGATCAGTTATTATTATCCTGCACACAACCGGTTCTGGGTATCTGTTTAGGGATGCAGTTGATGTGTGCTTATAGTGAAGAAAATGATACCAATTGTCTTGGAGTATTTAAAGAGAAAGTAAGAAAATTTATTCCTACAAGCGCCAAAGAAAAAATTCCACAAATGGGTTGGAATTCAATTTATGATTTGAAGTCGCCTTTGTTCAATGGAATACCCAATGAGTCTTATTGTTATTTTGTTCATGGTTATTTTGCTGATAAAGGAGAGGAGACTATCGCTGTTGCTAATTATTGTGGAGAGTATAGCGCAGCGCTACATATCAATAATTTTTACGGTGTACAGTTTCATCCAGAAAAAAGTGCAGAAAATGGAACGCGTATAATTGAGAACTTTATCAACCTAAAAAGCTAATGGAAATCATTCCAGCAATTGATATTATCGACGGAAAATGTGTTCGTCTGACTGAAGGTAATTATGCGAGTAAAACCGTATATGAGGCTAGTCCATTAGAGATGGCAAAGCAGTATGAATCGTTGGGGTTTAAGCGACTGCATTTGGTTGATCTGGATGGTGCCAAAGCAGGGAAAGTGACGAACTGGAAAATTGTAGAGGATATTGCTGCTCATACTCAACTCGTTTTAGATTTTGGAGGAGGAGTGAAAACTTCAGCTGAGGTAAAAAGAATTATTGATTTAGGAGTTCAATACGTTACTGTTGGAAGCATAGCTGCAAAACATCCAGAGGAATTCAAAAACTGGCTTACTTCCTTTGGTACAGATAAATTCTTTCTCGGGGCAGATGTGAGAGACAATAAAATTATGACTGGTGGATGGTTAGATGCTACAGAAATTGATGTTAAGAATTTTATAGAGGATTATATGCATTTAGGTGTTAATCATTTTTTCTGTACAGATATCAGCAAGGATGGAAAATTGATGGGGCCTTCAATTGATTTGTATAGATTGATGATAGAATCTTTACCCGGACTTCATTTGGTTGCAAGTGGGGGTGTTTCGAGTATGGAAGATTTACAGGACTTAAAGGCTATTGGATGTAAAGGTGCTATCGTTGGTAAGGCTATTTATGAAGGCAAAATCGATTTGAAAGTGCTTTCATCTTTTAATGTTCAATGAAATAAATTATGTTGGCAAAAAGGATTATACCTTGTTTAGATATAAAAGATGGGCGGACCGTAAAGGGTACTAATTTTGTTGATTTGAGAGATGCAGGTGATCCTGTAGCTTTGGCTGCATTGTATGCAAAGCATGGTGCAGACGAGTTGGTATTTTTAGATATTACAGCAACCAATGAGAAACGAAAAACGTTGTCAGCATTGGTAGATAACGTGGCACATCAAATTAATATCCCCTTTACTGTTGGAGGTGGAATTTCATCTAAAGAAGACGTAAGAATTTTGCTTGATAGTGGTGCCGATAAAATCTCCATAAACACAGCAGCATTTAAACGTCCGAAGCTCATCAATGAACTAGCATCTTCGTTTGGAAGTCAGTGTGTAGTGGTAGCCATTGACATTAAAATGCATAGTGATGGGGAGTGGTATGTTTATTTGAATGGAGGAAGGACAGCAACTGATACAAAAGCACTTGATTGGGCTATGCAGACGGTAGAGTTAGGAGCGGGAGAAATTCTACTGACTTCTATGGATAATGATGGAACAAAAGCTGGTTTTGCACTTGAAATTACCAAAAAAATTTCAGCCCAAGTGTCTGTACCAGTAATTGCCTCTGGCGGCGGCGGATTGCCCATTCATTTTTATGAAGTGTTGAATGGCTGTGCTGATGCTGCCTTGGCAGCAAGCATATTTCATTTTGGGGAAATCAGTATTCCAGAATTGAAAGCGTATTTACGTGAACATGCTATTCCTGTCCGTTAGAAATGATTAATTTTACAGTGATGAATATAGCCTTTGATAAATTTACAGATGGGTTGGTGCCAGCCATCATTCAGGATGCAAAAACATTAAAAGTGCTCATGTTGGGTTATATGAATGAGGATGCATTCGAAAAGACCCTTGCAACTGGGCAAGTAACTTTTTTTAGTAGGTCTAAATCCAGACTGTGGACAAAAGGAGAGGAGAGTGGTAACTTTCTTCAATTGGTTGCTTACCACCTCGATTGTGATAGTGACGCGCTTTTATTTAAAGTAAATCCAGTTGGTCCAGTTTGTCATACTGGTGCTGACACCTGTTGGAATGAGAATAATGAATCCGAACAATTTCTTCATTATTTGGAATCGATCATTGAGCAAAGAAAAAATTCAACAGAGGAAGGTTCTTATGTTAAATCTCTTTTTGATAAAGGTGTCAATAAAATTGCGCAAAAAGTTGGCGAAGAGGCTGTAGAGTTAGTGATTGAGGCCAAGGATAATAATAAGGATAAGTTTTTAAATGAAGGAGCAGACTTGCTGTTTCACTATTTGCTTTTGCTTAACAGTAAAGGTCATACATTAGAAGAAGTTATTGCTATTCTTAAACAAAGACATCAGAAATGAAATACTTAATTGGTTTATTGCTTGTACTTCCTTTGATTGGATTGTCACAAACTCAGAAGTTCACTATAAAGGGAACAATCAAGGGGTTAAAAGACAAAACAGAATTGATGCTCAAAAATGAGGATGCTAATGCAGAACCTTTGTCCACCTTTATTTCAAATGGGGAAAAATTTGAAACACAAGGAGCGATTTCTGATCCGGGTTTATATCAATTAAGTGTAAAAGGCTCTCAGCAAAAGTTAATGATTTTTTTAGATGCCTCAGATCTATTGATAGAAGGTGATTTGGTGGCATTGCAAAATGCGAAAGTTACAGGTTCAAAAACACATGATGTTTTCGCTTTATTCAATTCAACTTTCAATCCTTTATTTGCAAAGCTGTCTGTCTTCGCCCAGAAATTGAATAGTGGAGATAAAGATGCTGATGGTTCAATAAGAAAAGCCTACGGTGAAGTTGTGGCTGAAGTAAACACAAAGACAGATGAGTTTATTGCTACAAACGCTAATTCTGCTGTTGCGCCATTTGCATTACTTGTAATGATGCAATTAAATGATGATCCAGTGGTGATGGAAAAGCGTTTGGCAATAATGACTGATGAGGCAAAATCAACCTATTTTGGTCAGACCGCTTTGAAGCTTGTTGAAGATGCAAAGTTTGCTTCAGTAGGTACTGAAGCGCCTGATTTTGTGCAACAAGATCAAAATGGGAAAGATGTCAAATTATCATCTTTCAGAGGCAAATATGTGTTGGTTGATTTTTGGGCCAGTTGGTGTGGACCATGCAGGCAAGAAAATCCAAATCTAGTAAAGGCATTCAACTACTATAAGGATAAGAATTTTACAGTTTTGGGTGTTTCATTGGATAGGGCTCGTGATCCATGGTTGAAAGCAATAAAAGATGATAACCTTGCTTGGACCCAAGTAAGTGATCTTAAATTTTGGAGTAATGCAGTTGCAGTTCAATATAAAATTCAAAGTATTCCACAGAATATGCTAATTGATCCTAAAGGTGTAATTATTGCTAAAAATCTGCGTGGACCAGAATTGCATACCAAACTTGCAGCGTTATTAAAATAATGCATTAGAAATAGACATCCTCTATTAGGAAGAATTCAGGTTCATCATTTTCGGTTAGCGTGATTGATAAAATATCAAAGCGAATCCACCTGAAACCTCTATGTCTTCTTATGTAGGCAGTTCCTGCTGAAATAAAATAGCGAAGCTTGTTCTTGTCGACCAATTCTTCTGGGTGACCAAATAGCCTATTCCTTCTCGTTTTGACTTCAAAAAAATGAAGTTTTTCATTTTTCAGTGCTATGATGTCTATTTCCCATTTTCCGTACCTCCAATTTGTTTCAATTATTTGGTAGTCGTGATTAATCAACCAATCCTTGGCTAGAGATTCACCAAGTTTTCCAGTTTCATTATGTCTTGCCATATGCAACAATGATTTAACTTTGAAATTATTCAGTAGCTAACTTAAAACAGGGGGAGATGTACAGATTAAAAGGGGTGATACAGCACTATTCTTGGGGAGGAAATACTTTTCTTCCTGCGTTGTTAAACCAAAACAATACTGAAGGAAAACCTTTTGCTGAATATTGGTTAGGTGTTCATGCAGGTGGACCAGGTACTGTTCATTTAGGAGAAGGAGGTGCCACACATCTAATCAACCTAATTGCATCGGATAAGTATAAGCACCTTGGTGAAAAAACGTTACAACAATTCAATGGACTACCATTTCTGCTTAAAATCCTTGACGTAAAGGATATGCTTAGTATTCAAGTGCATCCGAATAAAGAGAGAGCTGTGCAAGGCTTTACAGATGAAGTACAAAGAGGAGTAGATATCGCTGCACCTTATCGTAATTATAAAGATCAGAATCATAAACCTGAAGTGATGGTTGCGTTAAGTGAATTCTGGTTGTTGCATGGATTTGCAGCTGATATAGAAGAACGCTTAAAAAAGTTTTCTTTTTTACATAAGTTTTTACCGCATTTTAAAGCAGCTGGTATCAAGGCTTTGTATGAAAACTTGCTCACTCTTCCCCAAGAAAAGGTGAACGAGATCTTAAGTGGGCATGCTGAAAAAATTATTCCCTTATACAAAACCAAACAATTAGAGAAAGATAACCCTGATTTTTGGGCCGCTCGGGCGATGTTGAATATATGTGCGGAAGGGCAATACGATAAAGGAATTTTTTCAATTTATTTGATGAATATTCTTCATTTGCAACCAGGAGAAGGAATTTTCCAAGGGGCTGGGCTATTGCATGCTTATTTAGAGGGGCAAAATGTAGAACTCATGGCTAACTCAGATAATGTATTGAGGGCTGGCCTCACCAATAAACACATTGATATTCCCGAATTGTTATCTAATACCAGTTTTGTTGTAACAAATCCCCAAATAATACCATCATCCTTAAACAATCATGTTCAACTCTATCCATGTGATACTTCTGATTTTCTTATTCAGAGAATAGTAATTGAAAAAGATAAAGAGATGGAGCTTCAATTAGGAGGGCCTACAATAGCACTTCAAATGAAGGGAGAAGCCGACTGGCAGGGTTACAACCACATGGTTACAAACGGACTCCATTCATTTTTTATAGATCCATTGGAGCCAATTTTAATCAAAGCCAAGTCCAAAACTGAAGTATATATTGCTTCCGTTCCCATTTAAAGTAAGCTATGCACATGATGAGGAAAATTGTTCTGTTATAATCATGTTTAGAACTGTTATAAATACCTATTTTTGTGCAAATTCTCGATATGAAATTGAATAAATATACTTTGCTATCATTTCTAATGTTGATTTTCCTTGCAGCATTGTATAGAGCCATTCCAGGACGTCCGTGGGGCTTTGCACCACAATTTGCCATGGCTATTTTTGGTGGAGCTGTTATTGCTGATAAAAAACTTTCATTTATACTTCCTTTACTTTCTCTCTTGATTTCAGATGTTATTTATGAAATCCTATACATCAATGGTTTGTTTGAGATTAAGGGATTTTATGATGGTATGTGGATCAATTATTTGTTGTTTGGCTCTTTAACAATTTTTGGTTTCTATATTCAGCCCGCAAAAATTTCATCTATTGCTAAGGGTGTTGTTGCTGCACCTACTACATTCTTCTTGGTTTCTAATTTCATTACATGGGCAGGTAATGGGGGATACCAAAGAGGAAAGACCTTCAATGGTTTGATGCAGACTTATATAGATGGAATACCTTTCTACAACAATAGTTTAATTGCAACAGCAGTATTTAGTTTGTTCTTGTTTGGAACCTATCATTTATTGATTGGAAAACTAGTAAAAGCTAAGGCGTAAATCCTATATCATCTATAAGGTTCGCACCATCTGCAGCAGATGTTGCTAATTCATCACATCTTTGGTTATAAGGATTACTGGCATGACCCTTTACCCAAATGAATTTAATTTGATGGTTCTTAGCTAGAGCATAGTATTGCTTCCAAAGATCACTGTTCTTTTTGCCTCCCTTAAAATCTGTTGCAATCCATTTGTCAATCCATTTTTCCATGACTGCTTGAACAACATATTTACTGTCTGAGTAAATCTCAATATCTAGACCAGTTCTTTTTAAAGAAGATAAGGCGGCAATAACAGACATCAATTCCATCCTGTTATTGGTAGTGTATTTATAGCCTTGAGAAATTTCCTTTGCTTCTCCTTTCCACATCAATATTGCACCATAGCCTCCTCTGCCAGGGTTGCCTCTGGAGGATCCGTCAGTATATATGGTTAATCCTTGATGATTGATCATTCAACTACAGTAACCTTGATGGTATTGGTTGGCAGATGAAGTTCTACTGGTGTGCTACCCGTGTTTACAACAACTTGTCCTTGCTTTATAAATCCTCTTTCTTTTAAAATTTTGATTTGATCTGCAATGATTTGATCATATCCAACTTCTTCATCATAAAAGAAGGCTCTTACCCCCCAACTTAGACTGAGTTGATTGACAAGACTTTTTTCTTTTGTAAAGACAAATAAATTGGATTTAGGTCGATAGCTGCTTAGTACAAAACCAGTATATCCAGATTGTGTCATGCCAATTAATGCATCTGCATTGGTGCTATCAGCTAGTCGGCATGCAGTAAGACAAACAGCATCACTTATATAGGTTGCAGATTCTGGATGTGGTTTTATATCTTCATCTCTATTATAACGGTATTCAGTTCTTTCCGCTTCCATAATAATCTTGCGCATGGTTTCAACAACTAATGCAGGGTGATTTCCTGTTGCGGTCTCACCGCTGAGCATCACAGCATCTGCTCCTTCTAGAACGGCATTAGCTACGTCTGTACTTTCACTTCTGTTTGGCTTCACCTTGTCAATCATGCTCTCCATCATTTGTGTAGCAACGATTACAGGTTTACCTCTTTTCATGCATTCTCTGATTATTTGACGTTGAATCAGTGGTACTCTTTCAATTGGAACTTCAACACCTAAATCTCCACGAGCTACCATTACACCATGAGAGGCAGCAATTATTTCTTGTAGATTTTCTAAGGCCTCGGGCATTTCAATTTTTGCAATGACTTTTGAAGTGCTATTGTTGTCTTTTAAAATTTGTTTGATCCCAATGATATCAGCAACTCTTCTCACAAAAGATAACGCAACCCAATCAAGTTTTTCCTTCATGATAAAGTCAAGATCTTGCAAATCTTTTTCTGTTAGTGCAGGTAATGAGATTTTGGTATCAGGTAGATTTAATCCTTTTTTTGATGAAATAATACCCCCTAATTTTACCCTAACCTTTACATCATTATTGGGCATGATTTCATGTACAATCACTTCAATCTTGCCATCATCAATCATAATAGTATTACCCACAAGCACATCACCTGCCAAATTAGGGTAGGAGACATAAATTTTTTCCAATGTGCCAATAACTTTTTCATTGGTTAGTGTTAAAATATCTCCTTCTTTTACGAGAAGCGAATTGTTTTCAATTTCACCAACTCTGAGTTTCGGGCCTTGCAGGTCACCAAGAATAGCAATATTGTAAGGTTCTGTTGAATTTATTTTTCTAATGTGGTCAATTATTTTTTTCTTGTCATCATGAGAACCATGTGAAAAGTTCAATCTAAATACATTAACGCCTGCCTTGACTAATTCAAGAAGCTTTTCGTAGCTATCACAAGCTGGTCCAACTGTTGCTACAATTTTAGTTCTGTGAACAGCATGCAAATGCCCAGCACTATTATCCATTTGATGATGAAAGTATTTTGCTATTTTGTTGCTCATTGGTCAAGGTTGGAGGGTTAATAAATAAAAATAGCAGAATTATTTCTGCTAAGTATAGATCTAACTGGCTAATATTTTTACAATTTTAAGCCATTCGTCACTAATTTTTTGTTTTGCTTTTACTGCTTTATCAAGTGGTGTGAAATGCATTTTATTGTTCATGATACCCACCATTTGGTTGTATCTTCCCTCTATCAAACACTCTACGGCGGAATAACCCATTCTGCTCGCTATTAATCTATCCATGCTGCTTGGTGAGCCACCGCGTTGTATATGTCCAAGAATCGCGACACGAATATCAAAATTGGGTATTCTCTCTTTTATGAGGTTCGCTAAATCAGTTCCACCACCAAAATCATCACCTTCGGCAACCACAACGATATTGACTAGTTTTTTCCTCTTTTCTTTTTCCTGAAGTGATGTTAGAACTGCTTCAACATCAGTCTTGCGCTCAGGAATTAAAATATGTTCTGCACCAGTCCCAATTCCACTGTGTAAGGCAATATATCCTGCATCTCTACCCATCACTTCAACAATAAATAGCCTATCATGTGCATCTGCTGTGTCCCTGATTTTATCTATTGCTTCAATTGCAGTATTCACTGCTGTGTCAAATCCTATGGTGAAATCAGTTCCAGCAATATCTTTATCAATTGTACCAGGAATACCTATACAAGGGATATCATATTCATTTGAAAAAATCTGTGCTCCTTTAAATGATCCATCACCACCAATGATTACTAGTCCGTTGATGCCATGTTTTTTGAGATTGTTATATGCTTTTTTTCTGCCTTCAGGCGTAAGAAATTCTTTGCATCTTGCTGTTTTCAGTATAGTGCCACCTCTTTGGATGATGTTAGCAACACTTCTTGATTCCAATTTTTGGATATCATTGTCTATCAGTCCTGAATATCCTCTTGTGATACCATAAACTTCTAGATTATGGTATATACCTGTTCTCACAACAGCTCTAATACAAGCGTTCATGCCAGGGGCATCTCCTCCCGAGGTCATTACACCAATTTTTGTTACTTTTTTTGGCATGGGGGGTTGTTGGTCTGGTTAAAAATGAGCAATCTTTCGTTGAGGAATTCCATAGGTCGGCGGTCGCAAATTTAACAATTTAAAGTAATATGAAGAGTAAATACCACCAGGATTTGAGAACTCTTATCCACAATGTAACTGTGGTGATTTACAACTGATTAGAAAATCAAGGTTAATGCCTTTTCAAAGGCTGTAGGCTCATATCCAAGCTCTTTTACAGCCCTATCAATGATAAACCCAGTTTTCAGAGGTCTTTTACCCATTTGGCTAAAAGTAGAAGCATCAACTGGCTCAATGAGTGTTTCATTGAGATTCAAATGTTTTGCAATCAAAACAGCCATGTTATAGGGGGTTAGTATATCCTTTCCAGAGAGGTGAAAAATACCGCTGGCTCCCTTTTCACTAATTAGTGTTATTCCATTGACCAAATCAGGAATGTATGTTGGGGTTCTAATTTGGTCATTTACTACCTTGATTTGTTTACCAGCTTCCAAGTTTTGCTTAACCCAATAAATGAAATTCGACCGTTTACTTGGATCAGCTTTTCCGTAAAGCAAAATCGTTCTTGCGATACTCCAATTTAGACGACTCTCTATGACCAGTTGTTCTGCCAATTCTTTGGTTTGTCCGTAATAATTTACAGCACCTGTAGGGTCAGTTTCAGCATAAGGCCCACCCTCACCACTAAATACAAAGTCAGTTGAGACAAGACAAAACCGAGAATTGATGTCTTCGGCCGACTCTAATAAGTTGCGAGTTCCATCTACATTAACACTATAGCAAAGTCTTTTATTCAGTTCACATTCATCTACTTGTGTTAAAGCTGCTGAATGAATTATAATATCTGGCTTGAAGGAATTAGTAAAATCAATCACTTCTTCTTTTTGTGTAATATCCAGACTTTGATAATGAAAATTAGAATGAAATAAATGTGATGATAACCTACATTCTCCCTTTCCAGTTGCCCATACTTGATGTCTTGATTGGGAAAATTTTTCTGCCAAACTAGAACCTAGCATGCCATTTGAGCCAGTGAGTAGTATTTTCATGGTGGACAGGTGAATGGTTTAACAAAAATCGTCTAATAGACGAAATCTCAAAAACATTTCCTCGGAATACCAGTTTTCATCTCTAGTTCTTCTGATAACCTCTTGATGTGCCCTCATTTTATAGGCATAAGCCTTCATATTTGCTTCTGAATCCCAGATGCTGAAGGTAGCTTGTTTGATTAGGGGAATCTCTCCAATGCCAATGGAAAATAGGAAGCCAGGATGTTGATCAAGTTGAAATGAGGCAGAAGGCACAGCTTTCCAAAAGGAAATTAACCTAGAAAGCCGAATAGTTGCTCTTGTGAGCACCGCTATCTTTCCAATAGGTTCATCAGTTGATTTTCTTTGGCTTATAAAGGTTTGGTTGTCCCAACTTCCATGACCAACATATGGTTCCAAATGTATAAAACGGACTTTAGCTTTTGAGAGTTTGAGCCATCCATTGATAAAGTTTCCCAATAATTTTTTAGCAATTGATTTGCCTGATTCATCAGCATAAAGTGCTTTGTTGTAAAACAACATAACCGACCACTGTTGGAAATCAGGCCAGATGTCAAAGCTTCCATTTTTGCCAGTGCCCATTAATTTATAGAATCCTATTTTTTTATTTAAAAATAGAGGAAAATGAAAAATGGCCATTGATAAAATCCCAAGAAAAGACAATAGCGCAGGATAGCGTATTACCACCAAGAAACTTCTATAAGAAACGTCTTGGGGAAGTACTCCTGAAGCTTCAGTTAAAATTTGTTTTTCCACATCATACTTTCAATTGGTCGATCTGGCTGTCCGCTATACTTGGCATTGGTTTTCTGGTTGTATTTCACTTCGATTTCACCTTCTACTGGAAAATAGATAAGTTGACCAATGGGCATACCATGATAAACCCTAACTGGCTGCTTAACGGAAATTTCTAAAGTCCAGTTACCACAGAAGCCAACATCTCCTTTTCCAGCTGTTGCATGTATGTCTATCCCTAATCTACCAGTTGATGATTTACCTTCTAAAAAAGGTACATGTTCATGTGTTTCCGTATACTCTAGGGTTACACCTAGATAAAAGATATGGGGGTATAAAACAAATCCTTCATCTGGAATGTCAAAATACTCTATTTGATTGTGCTCTTTGGCATCTAGGATATGGTTCTTGTAGGTTGCGAGACATTTGCCTAGATGAACATCATAAGAATTACTTCCCAAGCATGTTTTGTCGAACGGAGTGATTTTTATACTCCCTTTCTCTATTTCTTCCATTATGCGTTTATCCGATAAAATCATCACTTCAATTTTTCAGCAGCTAAATTCGTTATACCCTTTAAGTTCTGAAATATTTTTTTTCAACAAACTTTGAACAAGGAGCTGCTAACATCATTCCCTTAACTTTACATAATGGCATTGTTGTTGTTAAAAGAAGAGCCCGATTTTAAATTGGGGATTTGGAAAATTGAGGAGCAAATGAGTTTTTTTGCTGACCGAATTTCTTTCCAATTTAATACCACCAATGCTGGAAGACAGTTACAACAATCGGCAACAAGGTTTTTGCTTGAAACCCTACAGGAACGGTTTCCCTTTGCCGACATTGAAAATAATGAAGCTGGTAAACCATTTATTAGTGGTAATTCAATGCAGTTTAATCTTTCCCATACAATTGATCTTGCCGCTGCAATTACAAGTATTGAAAAGTCAGTAGGTATTGATGCTGAAAAGATTCATCCACGTGTATTAAAAATTCAACATAAATTTTTAAATGATGTTGAGTTAGCTGATTTGGCGGGTAAAGAAGAAGAGGAAAAGATTTTGTTATTGACAAAATACTGGACAATTAAAGAAGCTGTTTACAAATGGTGGGGGAATGGTGGTGTTGATTTTGCAAAAGATATCTGCATAGCAAAAAATTGGATGGAGGATGAGGTTGTTCAAGTAAATTTTAAAAAGCAGCAGGGAATTGTAATCGATGTCAACTGTTTTAAATTAGATAATCATTGGGTCAGTTATGTAGTAAAATAAAAAAAAGCTCACCTGCAACAAGTGAGCTTTTTTATCAGAAACTCAAGGTCATTATTTTAAACTAGCTTGTAGTTTTTCATTTAATGTCACATAGTCAGGGTTCTTCCCTGCTACCGCAAGTTCCAACGATTTTTTAGATGCGGTCATGGCATCAGCTTTTTTACCAAGCATTGAAAGACATCTTGCTTTTTGGTACCATACCCAATAAGCATTTGGAGATTGAACCGTTGCCTTATCTAACCATTCTGCAGCCTTATTCAAATCTTTATTATTATCAATATAGTACATGGCAGCATTGAAATACGGACGATTATCAGTATTCATTAGATTGTCGATCTGAGACATGATTTTGCTATCAATATCTACTTTGATAGGAAGACTTACTGCTGTTTTTTCCCAGATAATCATCAATTCTAATGAATTGCTGCTTACTTTTTCAAAAAAGATCATGAAAGATTCAACTGCATTAGGCATTGCAACAACTGGAGTGGTAACCCTAACTACATCCATTTCTTGCTTGTAAGCAGAAGGGGATGTTACGTCCAATTGCTTGGTGATAATGATGGTCCATTCATTAGCACCAGGGATGCTCAACAAACCGTATTTTCCTGCAGGGACTTTTTTTCCACCAATTATAACTTCATCTGAAAAAGTCAATGTTGTTGCGTTATTCGCTCCGGTTCGCCATATTGCTCCGTAAGGCACTAAATCTCCAAAGATGGTTCTTCCTTTGGTGTTAGGTCTTGAATAAGCAAGTTCAATGCTGCCTAATCCAAATTCTTGTTTCACAGACTGTGCTGTAGAAGCAGAAGGGGTTTTTAACCCTTGTGCTTGTGTAATGTTGAAGATGGCTAATGTTGCTAAACTTAGAAATAGTTTTTTCATTTTGGAAAGTTTTGTTGACTGTATTTTGTTTTATTATTGTTTGCGAGATAATAACGCTTCGTCTTTTTTTAGCCTTGCATCAAAGAAAATTGTTCCCAATGGAAGCCATGCAGCCATGAAAGCCATTAGAAATTTTTTTAAGGGCCATTGGTAAACTTCTTTGGCATAATATGCAAGTCCAACATAAAGCACAAAAAGTGCACCATGTGCTGACCCTATGTACTTTACTGCTAAAGGCATGCCCATCATATACTTTAATGGCATTGCAATAAGTAGTAGAATTAAAAATGAAACCCCTTCAGCAATACCAACTTTCCTCAAAAGACTTAATGTGGATGTATTCATAAAAACTTGTTTCGAAATGCGAAGTTATTTGTTTTTGAATCCTGGATGGAATCTGTTTAGGGTATCTTTTAAAAAATTTCTATCTAAATGGGTGTATATTTCAGTTGTAGTGATGCTTTCATGTCCTAACATTTCTTGAACTGCTCTTAAATCAGCGCCGCCCTCTACCAAGTGCGTTGCAAAAGAGTGACGGAATGTATGTGGTGAAATGGTTTTTTTTATTTCTGCTTTAATGGCTAAATCTTTAATAATGTAAAAAACCATTACTCTAGATAATTTACCGCCTCTTCTATTTAAAAATACAATGTCTTCGTTTCCCTTTTGGTCATTCATTTTTGACCTGATTTCTTGTAAATAGATTTGTAGGTATTTGATGGCTGATGTTCCAATGGGGATTAAACGTTCTTTATCTCCTTTTCCAATAACCCTTATAAATCCTATATCTAAATACAATTGTGATCTCCTGATATTAATTAACTCTGAAACTCGCAATCCACAACTATACAGTGTTTCTAGCATAGCTTTGTTTCTGGTGCCTTCAGGCTTGCTGAGATCAATTTGAGCAATGAGGGCTTCAATTTCTTCAAAAGTTAATGTATCGGGTAAAGTTTTTTTCAACTTGGGTGCTGACAGCAATTCTGTTGGATCTTTTTGCGTAATCTGTTCCTGAAGACAATATTTATAGAAGGACTTAATTCCGGAAATGATTCTAGCCTGAGATCTTTCACTCATGCCTAATTCAGTTATCCATTTGATGTATTCTTGCAAAAGTGGCAGGCCGACTTCATCAGGCCCTACTGTTAATGATTTGATTGAAAGAAACTGAATCAGTTTATCTAAATCAAGGGCATACGCCTCAATGGTATTGGAGGATAGTGATTTTTCTAGTTGCAGATAAATAATAAAACCTTTCTTGAATGAGTCCCACATGAATGTTTATTTTCCATCTAATTAGTGATGAATGGTTTATTCCACTAAATTAGCACCTCAAATTAGTGATTATTCAAGTTATTTATTGAATATAATGGATCATACCAACCTGAAAAGTTTTAAAAAGAAAGTAGAGTTAAACAAAAGAAGACTTAAGTTAGTCCTGACTAAAATAAAAAAGAAGCCACCCAGGCATTTAGATCAGCTTGCAGAAAAAATTGAACCTGAGGTATGGAAAGAGGTAAATTGTCTTTCATGTGCAAATTGTTGCAAAGTGATGACGCCTACCTTTAATGCTGAAGATATTAAGCGTGTTGCACAACATTTCGGACAAACGCCAAAGGAATTTAGAGATCAATGGTTGTTAAAGGATAATAATGATGATTGGACCAATAAAATTACTCCATGTCAGTTTCTAGATCTTAAAACCAATATGTGTAAGATTTATGAAATCAGGCCAGCTGATTGTAGTGGGTTTCCTCACTTGACAAAAAAGAAAATGGTGGATTATATCCATGTTCATAAACAGAATATTGAGTTTTGTCCCGCTACCTATGCAATGGTAGAAAAATTTGATCAATTGCTATTTAAGCAAGTCAATTAGAAAGGATATCCGATTGCAAACTGGAATACTGGCTTCGACCAGTGATTGTTGACGAACCATCCTCCTGAACTAGGGGTATAGAAGCGTTCTAAATTACTATTACCAATATTTTCAGGTCCATATCTTGGGTCTTTGATGGGAAAGCCTAGATCAAATCTTAAAAGGAAATAATTAAAGTCAACTCTTGCGCCAAAACCACTGGCAATAGCCAAATCGCGGCCTAATCTATTAAAATTGAATCCAGCATTTTTTAAGGTGCCATCTAAGTCGTTCCTAAACCAAATGTTTCCAATGTCTGTGAATACCGCTCCTCGCATCCAGAATCCATAAAATTGAAATAAGTTAAAGCGGTATTCTATATTTCCTTCTAATTGCATGTCTGCATATTTATCATTGAAGGTTCCAGCTGCAACTGTATCGTAGAAAATATTTGATCCAATACCAAGTTTTCTCAAGGGCCAGCCTCTCATGCTGTTCGGACCACCTGCCATATAACTTTTAAAGAAGGGTAGTGTTACCTGTCCTCTTCTAGATGCAGTAGAAAGTGCAAGTCCTATACCTGCAAATGCCCTTAAGTGTAAACTGCTTTTTTTGAAGTTTGCAATATGTTTGTATTCTGCATCTAGTTTTACAAATCGGTATAAATTACTCAGGTATTTCCCATTTCTTGTTTGCTCGTATAACAAAGCTCCAGTTAGAAGTCCACTTTCTTCTGCATAAATCTTCAATAGATTTAGATTTCTTGTACTATTAGGAGTTAGATTTTTATTGTACAGTGCATTCATGCCGATAATCAGACCATTGTTATATGTGTAGAGCAGTAATGGAAAATTCCTTATTGATTCAATGAAAAGACTATCAGGCCTGAACTGAGTAAACTCAAGATTTAATGGTTTGAATTGCCATGTTGTGTGCGAATTAGGCTTCCATTCATATCCAACAAAAGTGTTAAATGTGTTCAATTTGAAAAAGCGAAAACGATCGATATAGGATATGTCTGCTGAAAAAACAGTCTTCGCCTGTTGGAAGTTCGACTTAAATCGATCGCTTACTGGGGCAACCATTCTTGGAAAGGTGAGTCGGTTGGTTAAGGTGATTTCTCCTGAAAGTATTTTCTGAAAATTATTAAACTCAATACCTGTCCTTAAGCTATTCTCAAGTTGTATGCCTCTTTTTCCAATATTTCTATTGCGTAGTGTAAAATTGTTGGCAATACCAACTCTACCACTACCCACTTGTACCAGCTGTGAAGAGTTCAATATGCTACTTCCTTCTAAGTCGATACTGAAATATTGCCTTTTTGCAGGTTGTAATTTTAGGGTGTAATCAATTTTTTTCTCTTTATCATTTGTTTCTGAAATTATATTAATACTCTGCCAAGTGCCTAATTTGTTAAAGTTATTTAGTGTTTTGTTATAGTCTTCTCTTTTGAATAATGATCCACTTTGCAACTGCAAATTGTCTTTTATGAATTTTGAGTTGAAAGTGTTATAAAAAGAATGTATTATGATACTAGATGTATCTTTGATATCAATACCCATTACTGTATCACGGTCCTCTGCTTTTAAATCAGCATAAACAGTAATCTTGCCAACGCGGTATTGCTGAATATGTGTGCTGTCTCTGTTAGCTCTTAATCTGATAAATACCTTAACTGCTGGTTCTTTATCTCTTTGTGATGCTAATGCAAGTGTAGATGAAAATTCAAATGGATTGATTTTGCCATTAAGCAAAAGAGTATTCACCGTATCAATTTCAGCAAGAATATCCTCTTTTGAAATTTTAACATAACCATTATTTTGATAGAGATCTGTCATGCGATTAATTTCCTGATCTACTCTATCATAACTAAATGGTGTGCTCTTTTTCAGTATTGAATTTTGTGATGAGTTTGATGCTATACTTTGTAAAAGACTATCTGAAAAGAGATAGATGACAGTATCTATTTTGTAAAGGGGGCCAGTGTTTACTTTGAAATTAACAGTAACTCTTTGTTGGTTTTTTTTAATTTGAACTGTAGTATCATATTCAATTTTACTTTTTCGATAACCCATACTACTCAACATATTTCTCATGTTGGTCATCGATTGTTCTAGGGGAGCTTTATTGAAGACAGTTGGGTATTCCATCACAGATGAAGGAATGAACCAGGGAAATGAAGGCCAAGGAATTTTTGAAGCAACCCTTATTTGGGCACTATCTTCAATTTGTGCAAAAAGATTGGATTTAATAGTGGGTAAAACTTCTTTATTGTCTTCGCCAATAATTTTTATATTATTTTCGAAGTGAAATGGGGTGTCGTTAGGATACTTTCTGACTACAGTACAAGAAACAACAGATAGCATCAGTAAAAGAAGCGCAAACGATTTATTTGGAGTTGCTTTGTACAATTGAATCAACTTAAAATGAAGAATCTTTGATCACTAAATCTGATATCAAATATATTCAAAGTTTGGCCCATAAAAAATTCAGGGAAGAAGAGGGCGTTTTTGTGATTGAAGGCGTAAAAATGGTAGGGGAGCTTATTAAAGAATATCCAGATCAAATAGTCCATTTATACGGCACCCAACAATGGGTAGATGAGGTTAAAAAGGAAAAATTATTGGGCTCTAAGATTTCAGTTATTGATGATATAACATTGGGAAAGATTTCCCAACTAAAATCTCCTAATCAGGTAGTAGCTGTTGTGAAAATTCCAAAACAACTGTCTGAAGGGAATTCCATGAGTAGAACGACAATTGTCTTAGATCAGATACAGGATCCTGGTAATTTGGGTACCATCATCAGGACTTGCGATTGGTTTGGGATACAAAATATTGTTTGCTCATTGGATACGGTAGATGCTTTCAATCCAAAAACGGTGCAATCTGCAAAAGGGAGCTTACTTAGGATGAATATCCAATATACAGATCTCATAACCTATTTGTCGTCAAAGCAGGAAATGCCCATATATGCTGCAATACTCAATGGTACTTCTATCCATGAAATTGAAGTGCAAGAGTCTTCTATAGTCATAATTGGTAACGAAGCAAGCGGAATATCAAAGGAAGTAATGGTATTGGCTAATCAAACAATTTCTATCCCTAAAATTGGGAAAGCAGAATCATTAAATGCTGCCATTGCTACGGCTATTATTTTATCTCATTTTACAAAATAGTCTATCTGAACTGTAGTGCTTTAGATGGATTGATTTTTCTGCTAATGATGGATGGCAGAATCAATATCAGTAGTGAAAGTATAAGTGTACTACCTGCAATAATTACAACCTGTATATAATTTATTGCTACAGGGGCAGTATCAATGTAATAGGCTTCCTCATTGAGTTTGATGAATTCTGTGTATTGCTGTAAATAACAAATTCCTAAACCTAGTATAGTGCCTAAACCTATACCCCTTAATGCTATCCAAGTGCCATAATAAATAAAAATTTGCTGTATGGTATTTTCTTTAGCACCTACTGCCTTCAACAGGGCAATCATATTTGTACGTTCAAGTATTAAAATCAATAAGCAGGTAATAAGATTGATTCCTGCTATTATGATCATGACAATAATTAAAATTGCTTTATTGGTGTCTTGCAATTGCAGCCAATCAAAAATTTCAGGTGAAAGTTCCTTTAAGGTAACCGCGTTCCATCCTGTTGGTAGATTTTGATAAATATTTAAAGCGATGTTACCCATTTGGTAATAGTCATCAACATCAATTTCGTAACCACTAATCTTGCCTGCATCCCATACATTCAAGCGCTGAATCATTGATAGGTCGCCTATGGCATATACCTTGTCGTAAACATCAATACCAGTCTTGTAGATACCACTAACGACTAGTTTCCTAGTCTTTGGCATTTCGCCATTTTCTTGAATAAAATAAATGAGTAAAGATGCTCCTTGATCTATATTCAATTGATTAGCAGTATAAGAAGAGATGGCAATTTCATTTGGGTGAAGACTATCAGATAGTGAAGGCCATTTCCCTTTTATTAAAAATCGATTGATTTTTTGAAGTGGGTAACTGCTGTCAATTCCTTTAACTAGTACACCTTCAATTGAGCCAGCAGATTTCAAAATGGCAGATTTGTTTGCAAAAGCAGCGATGGATTTTATACCAACTGTACTTCTTAGTTTATTCTCAATTTCTATTGTTCTTTGGATAGATGAAGCTTCTGCTATATTCGATTTAAGAGGTTCAAAATGTTGAACACGGATATGACCCCAGAAATGAAAGATTTTTTCTGCCACTACTTGCTGAAATCCATTGATAAAGGAAATAGCGACAATCATGGTAGCTACACTAATGGTAGTTGCCAGAATTGACACGCGCAGGATGAAGCTGGAAAATGCTTTTTTATTCCCTTTTATCAGATTTTTAGCTATGTATACCGGAAGATTCAATTAGATTACTTGTTGTGTAAAAATACAAATCAATATTTGATTATTTTCGATTATCATATTTTACCATGAAAAGACAAATTTTGTTTTTGGGTTTACTCCTTGGTTATTCACAAATGCTTTGGGCGCAGCGAGAACCTGATCAAGTATATAACCCAAGAATAAGGTCAATTAAATTATCAAAATTCGGTGACCAAGTTGCGTATCCTATTATTGCTCTCAATTCAAGTGATTTACTTGAACTGCGTTTTGATGATTTGGATGGCGGAGTAAAAAATTATTTTTATACGATTGTGCTCTGTAATGCAGATTGGAAACCCGCACAGTTAAGTTATTTTGATTATGCCAAGGGGTATACACAAGTGCGCATTGCCACCTACAGGAATTCAGCAATTGCATTAACAAAGTATACACATTATCAAGCCAATTTTCCAGATAGAAATTTGCAACCAACAAAATCCGGCAATTATCTTCTAAAAGTGTTTGTTAATGGTGATACAAGTAAGCTTGCTTTTACCAAGCGTTTCTTAGTAGTTGACCAAAAACTATCTATGACAGCTCAGGTGATGCAACCCAGTAATCAACAACTTTTTCTAACACATCATCGTTTGCAATTTCAACTGGATACTAAGAATTTTGATGTAAGGTATCCACAACAGCAAATTAAAATCAGGGTATTACAGAATTTAAGATGGGATAATTCACTTTTCTTGAATACACCAACATTTGTTCGCCAAGACCAGTTGCAATACAGCAATGAGAATGAAATGACTATGCCTGCTGGTAAGGAATACAGATGGCTAAATCTCCGAAGCTTTAGGCTATTAGGAGATAGGGTACAACGCCAGGAAAACACAGATAAAGGGTTTGAATTGTTTGTAAAAGAGGATGCACCAAGATTACCTAGACAATATTTTTATTACCGTGATTTAAATGGATTATTTATAAATGAAACGATTGAAAATATCAACCCCTTTTGGAATGGTGATTATGCAAAAGTTCATTTTAGCTTCAAAGCTCCAGGTGGATTATCTTATCCCAATGCAGATCTGGTCATAATGGGAGAGCTAACAAATTATGGGAAAGATCCAGCAGCTAAAATGATTTACAATACAGATTTAGGAATATATGAAGCAACGCTTTTTCTGAAACAGGGGTATTATGATTACCAATATGTGCTCAACCAATTTGCTTCAGGAAAGGATATATTCGATGCAACTTTGACCGAACAAAATGCATGGGAGACCGAAAACCAATATTTGGTTTTGGTGTATTATCGGCAATTAGGTGGACGCTATGATGAACTTGTTGCAGTAAGGCAAATTAACAGTCAGTTCAATTCTTCCCTTCGTTAATTTCTATTATCTTTGCGCCGGCAGGTCTTACACGACCAGCTCCTGCTGAACTCCCCCAGGACCGGAAGGTAGCAAGGGTAGGCGGTTGAGCGGTGCGATGTAAGCAACCTGCCATTTTTTTATGTGAATAAATCGGTAATTCCTTTTCTTCTCTTTTAATTACCTTGCTGCCTCAAAACAATTCACATGAAATTTTTCATTGATACCGCCAACCTTGCTCATATTAAAGAAGCTGCAGATTTAGGAATCCTAGACGGTGTTACAACCAATCCTTCTCTAATGGCAAAAGAAGGGATAAAAGGCAATGATAATATCCTCAAACATTATGCTGATATCTGTGCGTTGGTTGATGGAGATGTTAGCGCAGAAGTATTGTCGACTGACTTTGAATCAATGATCAAGGAAGGAAAAGCCTTGTCTGAAATACATCCTAATATTGTTGTTAAAGTACCCATGATCAAAGATGGTGTTAAAGCAATTAAGTGGTTCACTGATCATGGAATTAGAACAAATTGCACATTGGTATTTTCTGCTGGACAAGCAATACTTGCTGCTAAAGCAGGTGCTGCCTATGTTTCTCCTTTTATTGGAAGAATAGACGATAGTAGTTGGGATGGTATTGAATTGATTTCACAAATTGCACATATATACACTGTTCAAGGATTTGAAACAGAAATTTTGGCTGCCTCAATCAGAAATCCATTACACATTGTGCGTTCAGCTGAGGCTGGAGCTGATATCTGTACTTGTCCACTTGATTCTATTCTTGGTCTTCTCAAACATCCATTAACAGATATCGGATTGGCCAAGTTTATAGAAGATGCCAAGAAAATGTAACGGTTGGTTTACAAATTCCACCAATAATTAAATTTCAATACAACAGCTCTGTTTTTTACATTAAAAGGAGCAGGATAGTAATTGTCGGTATACACAATGAATAAGTCGGATGCAGGTTTATAGCGCCACTGTAGTCTAGAATTGATATTGATGTTGTTCTGCTGGTTGTTGTATTGTACAAAGGTGGTTAGGAACAAGGTGTTTGTAAAAGTAATATCTAAACGGGGGCCCACTAACCAGAATGTATTATTGTTCCAGGGACTTGGAAGTGATATGTGGTTTACACTTGCTGCCATGTTCAAACTAACATAGGGTTGATACCGATAGCCAATCTCAGCACTGATAAAACTTCTACTGCCATTATTGTAATATCCACCAAATCTGGTTGAAATACTGTAAGTAAATAATTGCTGTGGCTTTGAGTTATAGGTAGTTCCAACAGCATACCACTGATGTTTCGTTCCTCTGCCTAAAGTATCCTTTCCAAAATTGGTTGGATCAAATGGTTGAAGAAGCAGTATTTGATCTCTTGATACCCATTGTGTAAACGTGGATTGATCTCGGAGGGATAGCGTATAAGCTAGGTAAGTAGTATTTTCAGTGAAATTGAAATGCTTATCAAAGAAATTAAACGACTCTAATTTGAGAGCATGGGATGCTATTTTTGGATTTTTTACAAAGAAGAAATGAGTGATGCCTGGAGCAAGTCTGAAATAATCTTTACGCGGAACAAATCCCACATCAGCAGTATAATTTTTCCCTACATATTCCTGTTGCCAAGATATTAACCATTTTCTTGTTGAGTATTGCAAATTTGCAGCATGTACCCAATCTTCACTGCTGGTTTGTTTAGAGAATGATTTGAGTAAAATAGCTTTTCCCGTCCAATGGTTATTGGCAGAGGCAAGGTTATATTCAATGCCAATATTTCTATTAAAAGGATTTACAAAATAAGAAGCGTCTTTTTCATCTGGCTTTAATACTTGATCACGATTCACAAAAATCAACCCAATATTTGATCTTGAAAATACTCTTCTTTGTAAGGCAAATACAGTGTAATTCTGTGAAGCAGTCTTTGTATCTAATACACGATCAGTCTGCATATTCATGAATCCCATTCGCCAGTCTTTGTTTAGTTTTCCACTCAATCTAGCGCCAAATTGAATTGGGGCATTTAAACCAATTCTTCTTGAAAAAAACGGTCTTATGTTATTGTATCCAAAATTGTTTACCTGGTCGCCATTCTCAAGAAAAAACTGTCTTCTTTCTGGAAAGAAAAGTTCAAATCGGTCAAGGTTAGTCACTTGTCTATCTACTTCTACTTGAGAAAAATCAGGATTTATAGTAAGATCGAGATTCAATGCTGAAGTGACTGCTACTTTTGCTTCAACGCCAACTTGTTTTCGATAAGTTGAAGGAGTGCCTGCAAGATGATTTTTTGAAACACCACCTAAAACGTAAGGAATGACTGAAATATTCGTACCTGCATTGGGTGGTGGTTGGTCCCATATCAGTTGTCCAGTGTAGGCTAGTGAAGCTGTTGGAAACTGACGCGGGACTGGAGCCCAACTTGATTTCTCTGCTACAGTGATATCTAATCTACTGAAATTAATTCCCCAAGTACTAATACCATTTTTATACCTGATGGTCTTGAATGGAATGGAGGCTTCCCAAATCCATTTGTCTTTGTAAGTCTTTACATGAGAAGTCCACTTGTTGTCCCAATTCAAATCTGCTTTTCCTCCATCGTATAAAAGGCCGTCCCATTGCGCACCGGCTGCATTTGAGCCGAAAGTAAATCCATTGATTTGGTCATCAAATGGGTCCATAAACAACAGAAAGTTATCATTTTTACCAAAGTTGAAATCTCTTTTTAGTGACTCAACCATATAGGGTTGTTCTTCTTTGAAATAGCAAATGGCAATAATATACAGATGGTGATTATCGTAAGTCATTTTGACTTCCGTTCTGACCTGCGCTTTACTGGTATCCATTGGGAGAACCATGTTGAAGTTAGTCGCGGTTTCACTTGCTGACCAACTATCATCAACAACGCCATCAACAACTATAGATGATGATGCCTTTTTAATATGGTATCTAAAATCAAGATTCTTTCGCTGAGCCAATAAGAGACCAGGGAGAGCAAGAAGCAGGACAAGCAGAAATTTGTTTGGGAAGCTCAATAAGTGCTATTTTCTAATTATTAAGCTACAGCTTTTTTTACCAAATCTGCTGCTTCGCTTAAAAGAATTGCACTTTGAACTTTTAATCCGCTTTCATCAATTAATTTTTTCGCTTCAACTGCATTTGTACCTTGAAGTCTTACTATTATTGGAATATTGATGTTTCCTAAATTTTTGTATGCTTCAATTACACCAGCAGCAACCCTGTCGCATCGAACTATACCACCAAAAATATTAATGAGAATAGCTTTAACATTCGGGTCCTGCAGGATAATCTTGAAACCTGCTTCAACAGTCTGTGCATTTGCAGTGCCACCTACGTCCAAGAAATTAGCAGGTTCACCACCACTCAATTTAATCATATCCATGGTTGCCATTGCCAAACCTGCACCATTTACCATGCAGCCTACATTACCATCGAGTTTAACGAAATTCAAATTGAATTTTCCAGCTTCTACTTCTGTAGGATCTTCTTCAGTTAAATCGCGCATCGATGCTAGATCTGGATGTCTACCTAGTGAGTTCTCATCCAAATTCATTTTACAATCGACTGCAATAATTTTATCATCTGCTGCTTTGAACAATGGGTTAATTTCAAGCATAGAACAATCCAATCCAACATATGCATTGTATAAGTTGGTTACGAACTTTACCATGTTTTTGAAAGCATCTCCAGTTAGATCTAAGTTGAAAGCAATTTTTCTGGCTTGGAAGGGAAGTAAACCTCCTGAAGGGTGGACCAACTCTCTGTGAATTTTTTCTGGAGTATCATGTGCTACATCTTCAATGTTCATTCCGCCCTCTGTTGAATACATGATTACATTTTGGCCCTTTGCTCTGTCCAATAGGATAGATAGATAAAATTCTTTGCGCTCAGTTGGACCATCATAATACATATCTTGGGCTACAAGAATTTTGTTTACCACTTTACCTGAAGGTCCTGTTTGAATAGTTACAAGCGTTCCGCCCAATATCTTTTCAGCAAACTCTTTTATATCTTCTGCACTTTTACCCACTTTCACACCATTGATACCAGTTTCTTTCACTGTTCCTTTTCCTCTTCCGCCGGCATGAATTTGTGCTTTCACAACTGCAAACTTGCTACCTGATTTTTCCTTGATTTGTCCATAGGCTGACAATGCCTCATCAACTGTACTGCAGGCTACACCTTCTTGGACTGGAACATTGTACTTTTTGAGCAATTCTTTTGCTTGGTATTCGTGCAGATTCATCTATTTAAAAATTTACGCAAATATAGTACAGCAGTTCGATTTTAAGGCATAAAAAAAGAGCAGTAATTTCATACTGCTCTGGAAGTGATAAGGGTTAAACAAAAACATTATTTTCCTTGATTTTCTGGTCTAAGGCTACGTACTGTTTTACCAGCCTGCCACATTTCGCTTTCTCTTAGTTCTTTAAGCTCAACTTCAAGTTTTTCGCGATAGTCCGGTTGTGAATTGCTGTCAATACTTCTTTGGCTTTCTTTTCCAGCAGCAACGCTATCGTATAAATCGTTGAAAACAGGAAGGGTAGCGTCTTTAAATTTTTTCCACCAATCTAAAGCTCCTCTTTGTGCAGTTGTTGAACAGTTGGCGTACATCCAGTCCATACCATTTTCAGCAACCAATGGCATTAGGGATTGTGTTAACTCTTCAACTGTTTCGTTAAATGCTTCAGAAGGAGAGTGGCCTCTTTCACGTAGAACCTGGTATTGGGCTGCAAAGATTCCTTGTATTGCTCCCATGAGTGTTCCTCTTTCTCCGGTTAAATCACTGAATACTTCTTTTTTGAAATCTGTCTCAAATAAGTAACCACTTCCAATAGCAATCCCCAATGCAACTACCCGCTCTTTAGCCCTGCCTGTTGCATCTTGGAAGATGGCATAACTAGAGTTAAGACCTCTTCCTTGTAGGAACATTCTTCTCAAAGAGGTTCCTGATCCTTTAGGGGCTACTAGAAATACATCAACATCTGCTGGCGGAACAATGCCAGTTTGGTGGTTATAGGTGATGCCGAAGCCATGTGAAAAATACAAGGCTTTGCCTGGAGTTAAATG
>JBEASE010000015.1:0-32349 GCA_041162625.1 Bacteroidota bacterium
AAAAACATTAGCTTTGCCAAAAAATCTCACCATGGCATCTTTGCAGGATACAGCAACACAAATCAGAAGGGACATAGTAAGAATGGTTCATGCCGTTCAAAGTGGGCACCCTGGCGGATCTCTAGGTTGCACTGATTTTCTTACCGCCTTGTATTTCAAGGTCATGAAGCACAATCCTGATTTTAAGATGGACGGCATCAATGAAGATATTTTTATATTATCAAACGGACATATTTCCCCTGTTTTCTACTCTTGCTTAGCGCGTTCAGGCTATTTCCCTGTCAGCGAACTTGCGACTTTCCGTAAGCTCAATTCAAGGTTACAAGGTCATCCTACCACACATGAGCATCTCCCTGGTGTGAGAATTGCATCGGGTTCACTTGGACAAGGACTAAGTGTTGCTATTGGTGCAGCTTTGGCCAAAAAGCTCAATAATGATTCAAATTTGGTCTATTCCCTTCATGGAGATGGAGAATTGCAGGAAGGCCAAATCTGGGAAGCAGTCATGTTTGCAGCACACCACAAGGTGGATAATCTTATAGCAACTGTCGATTTTAACGGTCAGCAAATTGACGGACCTACAGATAAAGTGATTTCACTGGGCAGCCTCAAAGAAAAATTTGAAACATTCGGTTGGAGTACCCTCGAAATGGAAGGGAATGACATGGATGATGTAATTCATGTATTGGCTTTGGCAAAAGAGTCGACTGGCAAAGGAAAGCCTATTGCCATCATCATGACAACCTTAATGGGCAAGGGAGTAGATTTCATGGAAAATGACCACGGATGGCATGGTATTGCACCTAATGATGACCAACTTGCAAAAGCATTGGCTCAACTTCCTGAAACCATTGGTGATTATTAAGCTCAATTCCGTAAATCCAACTTTTCTGTAGAAGCTTTTCTTGAAGGAATCCAAGATGCAATTATTCCAATAGTAAATACTGTGAGTCCGACCAATAAGAAGTCGCTCACCGATAATTTTACAGGATAATAGTCGATTAAAAAAGTCTCACCCTGCAAAGGCACTAGTTTGTAGGTGATTTGTATATAATATAAAATCACTGCTATAATCATACCACCCAAAGTGCCGATACTTGACAATAAAATTCCCTCGGCTAAAAAAATCTTCTGAACCAATGATTGGTCGGCACCCATTGCCAGCAACACCTGAATATCTTTCTTCTTCTCCAAGACCAACATACTCAAAGCACCTATCATATTGAATGCAGCAACAACAAGTATTAGCGAGAAAATACCATAGATGGCCAATTTTTCAAGCTGAATGGTAGTATAAAGCGTATTGTTCTGCTGATACCGGTCTTCTACTTTATAAGTACTACCCAATAAAGAAGCAACAGACTCAACTACCTGTGCAACATTGGCATCCTGCTCTACTTTAATTTCAACAGCACTGTATTGGTCCTGTTCATAACCAGAATAGAGACGAATAAAGTCGAGATTAGTAATAACATATTTGTTATCGAACTCCGACTGAATAGCAAAACTAGCAGTAGGATTGGCAGTTGCAAGCGATAAAGATGAAAGTGGATCCGTAGTAGATACGTTATTTTTCTTTGGCAAGTAAACCGATACAGGGGCTATTGATTGATTAGATAACAACCCCAATGCCTGTTCAACTCCAATACCAAATACCAAACCAGGTTGATCTTCATTTCCTAAAATATATTCACCTCTATAAAGATGATCAGCTATTCCTGCAACTTGAGCATAATTGCTGTCCACTCCCTTGATATGAACAACCGTTTGGAGTCCGCCATTTTGAATCAGCGCTTTCTCTTCAGCAACCAAACTAATAGTAGCAATGCCATTGATTCCCCTTAATTGATCCAATTGAGTTTGGGTAAGTGTGATCATTTGTCCCTTTGCTGGACTTATTTTAACATCAGGATAAAACGAAGCATACAAAGATTTAACAAGTGATTCGAATCCATTGAATGCACTCAGAATTACCACCAATGAGGCTGTACCAAATACAATTGCAACAACACTAACCCATGAAATGATGTTAATGGCATTTGTGGACTTTTTGGCTTTGAAATAGCGCCAGGCAAATTTCAGGATGGTCCTAAAATTCATTTGTTTTTTTCTTCGTTTATTTTCTTGAAGAGTTCTTCCATACGAAACACATGATCAAGTGTATCATCTTTAAAAAAACGTAATTCCGGAATTCTTCTTAGCTGTTGCTTCACACGAAACCCCAATTCTCTTCTGATTTCTCCTTTTCGATCTTCAATCTTTTTAAGTGCTTCGTCGGCATTCTTTAATTGAAACAAGCTCAAATAAATTCTAGCTTCTAAAAGATCGGGGGTAATCTTTACCTGTGAAATGGAAACCATACCTCCATCCATCATGTTGAGTCCCATTCTCAAAAAAATGTCATTCATTTCTTCTTGAATAACCCCTGCAATTTGTTTTTGTCTTTTGCTTTCCTCCATAATGGGTGCTTGTTGCATGTAAAATTAGTTACTTTTGGTGCTAATTCGCTAAAAACATAAGTCAGCATAATGAAGAGCCTGGGCGTAATTTTTATTTATATCAAAAAATATCCCAGAATGGTGTCAGGGTATTTCATCCTGAACATACTTTCTGCCTTTTTTTCCGTGATTTCACTAGCCATGCTGGCCCCCTTCTTAACTTTGATATTTGGTTTGCAGCAAGATGGCACCGTTACGGCTTCACGTCTAGATTTAGGTAGTCTTTCAGACCAACTATACAACACATTATCCAACTTAACGCAAACGCCAGAAGGCAGAACACAAGCTTTAGCCATTATTTGTGTGATTGTGATTCTTGCTATTGTACTTAAAAATATATTTCTCTACAGTTCAATGTATGTGCTCACCCCTATCCGCAACAATATCATCAATGATATGCGCACAGATATGTTCACTAAAATCCTGCAACTACCTGTTGGGTTTTTCAATGAACAAAGAAAAGGGGACATCATGAGCAAACTCACCAACGATCTGCAAGATGTTGAATTCTCTACCATCAGTTTTTTAGAAAGTTTTTTTAGAGAACCAATACTGATTGCACTTTATCTCTTTGCAATGATTAACCTGAGTCCAGAACTCTCTTTGTTCTTACTCTTGTTTCTCCCAGTTGCAGGTCTAATTATTGGTAGAATTGGCAGGTCACTCAAAAAAGTTTCCAACAGCGTACAAATCAAACTTGGCGAAATACTCAGTACAATTGAAGAAACATTGGGTGGTATTAGGGTGGTGAAAGCATTTAACGCAGAACGACAACAACTTGATAAATTCAAAAAAGAAAATACTGAATTGCTTCAAATCAAAAACCACACCATACGCAGAAGAGACCTGGCTTCACCTGTATCTGAAACCTTGGGAATTATTGCCGTATGTTGTGTTTTGTACTATGGTGGATCACTGGTATTGAATAAAAACTTTGCTTTGAATGGTCCTGATTTTCTCACTTTCATAGCCATCTTCACACAAATCATTAACCCACTCAAAGCCTTTAGCACTGCCTCTTACAATATTCAAAAAGGGGCGGCAAGTATTGAACGTATACAAAAATTGATCAAAGAAGAACAATCGGTCAAAGAAGATCCTAACCCAGTTGCCATCAATGAATTCAATGAATCTATTGAACTTAGGAATATTGGTTTTGCTTACCAAGATAGAACCATCTTGCAAAATGTAAACCTCCACATCAAAAAAGGACAAACCATTGCTCTTGTTGGCTCATCTGGTGCAGGAAAATCAACTTTAGCAGATCTCATTCCAAGATTTCATGATGCAACTTCTGGCGAAGTATTAATTGATGGCGTCAATATCAAACGCTTCAAAATGGAAGACCTTAGGAACCTGATGGGTATTGTAACACAAGAACCTATACTTTTCAACGACACCATTCAAGCCAATATTGCACTTGGTAACCTGAATGCCCTACCTGAGCAAATTGAACAAGCAGCAAAAATTGCAAATGCACATGAGTTTATTCAGCGAAAAGAACAGGGTTATCAAACCTTGGTAGGTGATCGAGGATCAAAATTAAGCGGTGGTGAGAAGCAAAGAATTACCATTGCAAGAGCCGTCCTCAAGAATCCCCCCATTCTTATTTTGGATGAAGCAACTTCTTCTTTGGATACCGAAAGTGAAAAATGGGTACAAGATGCTATCAACCACTTGATGAAAGACAGAACAAGTATCATTATTGCACACCGACTATCCACTGTTCGTCATGCTGATGAAATTATAGTCCTTGATCAAGGCCTGATTGCAGAAAGGGGTAAACACGAGGAGTTAATTGCCCAAAATGGCATTTACGCTAAACTGGTAGCAATGCAGGAAATGAGGTAAGTTTTAGAAACTTGGACCTGGCTTGTTCATGCCAGTCTTTGCCTCCATACTCAATGTAGCATGTGGTACCGCTCTCAAACGTGCCTTATCGATTAATTTGCCTGTTACTCTGCAAATACCATAAGTCTTGTTTTCAATTCTCATCAAAGCTTTTTCCAACTTCTCGATAAAATCGATCTGACGGCTAGCCATCTGACTTAATTGTTCGCGCTCCATGCTCAAACTGCCATCTTCCATGGTCATGTAACGGGTATCAGAATCTTCACCACTCATGGAATCTTTTCTGGTAATTAAACCATTCAAATAGGCAAGTTCTTGTTTTGCAGCATTGAGTTTATTTTGTATCAATTCTTTGAACTCCAACAATTCACCATCTGAATAACGCTGAGTTGGACCTGATTGAGCTGGTTCATCTTTAGCATCTAGAACTGATCTGGTGAACTCAGGTTCGTATTTGCGAGCTGATTTGGTTGTGATTTTAGGCATCGGGACAGGCTTAAGGTCTTTTTTTGCCTCTTTTGCTCTTAGTGCTTTTCTGATTTCAGCTGGACTAGCTGCAGCCTTGCTTGTTTCAGCAAATCTAATTTCTGGAGCAATTGCAGGAACCTTTTTTGCAGGTTTTGCCGATTTTGCAGGAGCTGCCTTCGCAGCAGGTTTTGCCGATTTTTTTGGAGACTCTTGCTTAGGTGCAACAACCTTTGCAGCAGGTTTTGCTACTGTTTTGGCAGCCTTGATGGGCGCTGCTTTTCCGGCAGGCTTTGCAGGTGCCGCTTTAACAGGAACAGCTTTTTTAGGAGCAACTTTTTTTGGAGCAACTTTAGCAGGGGTTGCTTTTGTTGCACTTTTTGCTACTTGTTTAGTAGCAACAGACTTTGCTATTGCTTTTTTAGGAGCAGTTTTTGCAGGAGCTGCTTTCTTTGGGGCAGATTTTACCGCTGACTTAGAGACAGCAACAGCCTTTGCAGACGCCTTTTTAGGAGCGGCCTTAGCAGGTGATGGTTTTTTAGAAGGAGCAGCCTTTTTTACTGGTTTTTTTACAGCAGCGGCTTTAGCAGCTGAAGCTGATTTTTTTGCAGGAGCTGCTTTTTTAGCAGGAGCTGCTTTCTTTGATGGTGCTGGTTTCTTTGTTGCCATAATTCTTACCCTTTTTTTATAACATTGATCTTCAGCATTTTACCATTGATCTCAGTTTCAACTCCTTCTGTTAAACCTTGTTTCAGCAAGACCTGGTCAGCTAAAATTTCGGCGCAAATATACGCATTATAATCTGTAAATGAATTGTCCAAACCCGGATCTGATTGAATTTCCACAATTATACGGTCGGTCAATTCCAAATCTTGATCCTTTCTTATTTTTTGAACCCTGTTCACCAGCTCCCTTGCATTACCCTCATTTTCCAGCTCAAGTGTCACGGAAACATCTAATGCCACCGTAAATGCATTTCTGGATGCAACCAGCCATCCAGCAACATCCTCACTTTGGATTTCTACCTCTTCTCTTAAAATTTCAACCAATTCGCCCTCAAGTGAGATAGAAATTTGTCCTTCTTGCTCCAATTTTCTAATCGACTGCTGATCTAATGCTGTAATCACAGCAGCAGCTGCCTTCATTTTTGCACCAAGCTTTTTGCCGAGTATCACAAAATTTGGCTTAACCCTTTTTTTGATAAAATCATTATCTGCAGGCAAATACTGCATCTCCTTTACATTCACTTCCGCCAAAATCAGATCTTCCACTTTTTTCAATTGCTGTTGCATCTGATCGGAAGATATCGGTATAAGCAATTTCTGGAGTGGCTGACGAACCCTGATATTGACTTTTTTCCTTATCGAAAGAACAAGTGAAGAAAATTCTCTTGCCATGGCCATACGTTCTTCCAAAGCCAAATCAATCCATGCTTCCTGAGGTGTTGGAAAATCTGTATGATGTATTGAAGCAACCTTCTCTTTTCCAGTCACCTCATTCAAGTTTCTAAAGAGCGAATCAGTGAAAAACGGTGAAATGGGTGCAGCAAGCTTGGCGACTGTCAACAAGCATGTATATAAGGTTTGATATGCACTTATTTTATCTGTACCATATTCTCCTTTCCAAAACCTTCTTCTTGATAGCCTCACATACCAGTTGCTCAACAACTCATCCACAAACTCATCAATTGCACGCCCAGCAAGAGTTGGTTCATAATCATCCATGTGTTTATTGACAACCTTCACCAAGGTTTGAAGACTAGATAAAATCCATCTGTCAATTTCCGGACGTTCCGCAAATGGAACATCAGGTTCTTTATAGGTAAACCCATCTACATTTGCATAAAGCACAAAAAATTGATAGGTATTGTAAAGTGTACCGAAGAATTTTCTTTGGACTTCCTTGATACCATCAAGATCAAATTTTAAATTATCCCAAGGTGATGCATTGGTGATTAAATACCATCTTGTAGCATCTGCACCATACGTATCGATGGTTGCAAATGGATCAACAACATTACCGAGGCGCTTACTCATTTTGTTGCCGTTCTTGTCTAGCACCAATCCGTTTGAAACAACCGTTTTATAAGCAACACTATCGAATAGCAAGGTGCCCAAAACATGAAGGGTATAGAACCAACCGCGGGTTTGATCTACACCTTCAGCAATAAAATCTGCCGGAAATGCTTCGCCACTTTCAACCATGGCTTTGTTTTCAAATGGATAATGCCACTGTGCATATGGCATCGCTCCACTATCAAACCAAACGTCCACCAAATCAGGTACACGTTTCATTGGCTTACCAGAAGCACTTACCAACACTACATCATCAACATAAGGCTTGTGTAAATCTTGTATACCCTCTTTTACAAAGGCAGCATTGGTATTTCCGCCTAAAACAGCAGCTGCATGTTGAATTCCATTATTGAGTTCCTCTACTGAACCAATACAAATTTCTTCTAACCCATCTTCTGTGCGCCAAATGGGAAGAGGTGTTCCCCAGAATCTGCTTCTACTCAGGTTCCAGTCGACCATATTTTCTAACCAATTACCAAAGCGACCTTCACCGGTTGATTTTGGTTTCCATTGGATGGTCTTATTCAATTCCACCATGCGTTCTTTTAAGGCAGTAGTTTTGATAAACCAAGCATCCAATGGATAGTATAGAATTGGCTTATCCGTCCTCCAGCAATGTGGATAATTGTGTTCGTATTTCTCAACTTTAAATGCCTTCCCATCTTTCTTTAGTTGAACACAGATGTCTATATTGACATCAATATATTGTTCATCATTCTTGTAATTCTTTACATACCTGCCACTGAAGTCTCCTAACCCTTCTACAAATTTTCCCTCTCTATCAACGAGCGTGAGAATTCCCAAATTATACTTCTTCCCCACTTTAAAGTCATCTGCGCCAAATGCAGGAGCAGTATGCACTATACCAGTACCATCTTCAGTTGTTACGAAATCTCCAACAACCACTTTGAATGGATCAGCATCAGGTGTAATTGATAAAATTGCATCCATTGAATTGGCTGATGCAGGCATCAGTTGTTCGTAATACATTCCCTCTACTGCTGCGCCTGTCAAGGTTCCTAGCACTTTCCAAGGAATAAGTTTATCTCCTGTTTTATATTCTTCAAATGAAAGTTCCGCTGCTTCAGCTTTGAAATATTTGCTAAGCAAAGCTGTTGCTAAAATCACATTAACCTTATCGCTAGTATAAGGGTTGAAAGTGGAGACAAGACTATACTCAATAGAACCACCTACGGTCAAACCTAAATTGGAAGGAAGTGTCCAAGGTGTGGTAGTCCATGCCATGAAGTAAACGGGAGCCGACTGTCCTACCAAATTATTTATTTGCTGTTGACCAGCATGTGCTTGGTTCTTTTCAGTATCAATTTTAAAGAGGGCAACAGCAGACGTATCTTTTACATCTTTATAAGTACCTGGCTGGTTCAATTCATGAGAACTCAAGCCAGTGCCAGCTGCAGGTGAATAAGGCTGTATGCTTACACTTTGGTAAAGTAATCCTTTGTTATACAAAGTCTTCAAACACCACCAAAGCGATTCAATGTAATCATTTTCAAAAGTAACATATGGATTGTCTAAGTCAACCCAATAACCCATCTTACGGGTAATATCATCCCACTTATCCTTGTACCTCAATACCGCTTCACGGCATTTTTGGTTGTATTCAGCGACAGTAATTTTTTTGCCAATATCTTCTTTGGTAATGCCTAACTCTTTTTCAACACCAAGTTCTACTGGTAGTCCATGGGTATCCCATCCACCTTTTCTTTTGACCTGGAAACCTTTCATGGTTTTATAACGGCAAACCATGTCCTTTAGGGTTCTGGAAATAACGTGGTGAATACCAGGCATTCCATTGGCACTAGGCGGACCTTCATAAAATACAAAAGGCTTGGCGCCATTTCTGTGTTTAATACTTTCCAGAAACGACTGTTCTTTGTCCCATGTAGCCAACATGTCCCGCTCAAAAGCAGGGAGATTCAATTGTCCGTATTCCTTATAACTAGATTGCATACTGATTTCAAAGGCGCAAAGATAGAAAAGTTTAGGGGGTTTGTAAGCAAGCTTACAAACCCCCTAACCATTAAACCCATAACCTAAAACTATTATTTGAAGTTCTTAGTACCGTCGGCTTGATAGGCAAACTTAAAGGTATAATAACGCTGAGTGTAAATTTTTACTGCATCAGGATCAGTAGCTGCAGGTGTTGTACCCCCCTTGTAATAGTTGAGGATTTCAACCTTTGCATACTTTCCAGTAGCAGTTCTGATCACCAAAACTCTACCTGGCAATGGAGTTACCAAATTAGTTTGTGGTGTATACAAGTACCAGCCTTTGTTACTTCCAGCGGTTACTGCGTAGTTTGGTGCAATATCTATCTTGAAAGTTGAATCAGCAGGGACTGAAGTCAGGTCATCGAATGTACCTACATAAATAAAAGCACCTCCAGCTCCTGGTCCACTTGAACCACTATTGGTGATGATAGTAGTACCTCTAACACCAATATCCCATTTTGTAGAATTTGAATCACTGTTTGCAACAACTGTATTGTTTTCAAAACTGTAAAAAGTAAATTTACCAGCACCAACTGGCTGACCAATACCTGATAAACCAATGATGGTATCAGCAGGAACATCCTTAACGATTTTTTGAATCAAGGTAACCTGAGGTACTGAGGTTTCATCTTTAGTACAAGATTGAAAAATAACAACTGCTGCCAACACACTTCCGATAATGTTTCTTGTTTTCATTTGAATTGATCTTTATGGTTTTGAATTAAAAATTAAATTGTAAATCGAGGTATCCCACTCTTCCTGGATTACCAGGCAGATTTAAAACGTCTTTATAGTTTAAAATATTGTCTACACCAGCCATTATTTTCCAGTTCTTTTTTACGCTGAAACCCGCACTGGCATTGATTTGTAAAAATCCTTTCGCATACTCATCATCACGGTTGATAATACCATTACCATCTTGATCAAATGTTCCCCATCTACCACGATAAATCATACGTGTAGTTGCAAAAAATCCATTACTTTTTTCATAATTGATTTTCAAATTAGCCATATTCCTTGAACGCAATGGCAATCCACCGTAGTCTACCAACTTCATTCTCATTGAAGATCCTGTTGCTAAATCACGTTGGAAGGTTTCACCTTTGCGTATTTGCTGCAAGACTTCTTTATCTGCAGTATAAAGAAATTGGTATCCCGCTTTGATAGAAAGAGATCTTGAAATGCGCTTATCGATGTCAAATTCTAGGCCTTGCGTAAGTGCACTTTTCAAATTGAAGTAACTGTAAATTTGACCACCATTTTTCTTGAAAGCAACAACATCTGTAACAATCATATTGGTGATATCATTGCGAAATAAATTAATACTCATTTGAAGGTCTTGACTTGCTTTCCACTTTGCACCAACATTCAAACCACCAGAAATTTCTGGCTTCAATGAAGAAAGTAACCCAGCAGCAGCAGTCACTTGATCAATTTGTTGCAAGGCTGTAAGCCTATCTAGCTCTGGCTTTGCAACCTCTGAGCCAAAAACCGAATAAGAACCGGCAGCAAGATTGGTAAAGTTCAAATACAATTGTCTGAAGTCGGGTGCTTTGAAACCCCTACCGTAAGATATATTGAAGGATAACTTTTCATTTGCCTTGAATTGAAGGGCGATTTTAGGACTCCAAACAGAAGCATAGGCTCTGTTGGCATCAAACCTAAAGCCACCAATCAAAGTAAGTTGCTTAGAAAGTTGTTCCTCATGTTGCGCAAAAAAATAGGATATTGAATTTTTTCGCTTAGTAGACATAGAATCATACCTATTAGAGGCTACGGATTCGTCGACATGACCAGCGCCCAGAGTGAGCGAAGATTGCTCTCTGATTTGCCAATCGGTTTGGTTTTCTACTCTCGAAAAAAGTTGATTGAATTTATCATTATACGTTGAACTGGATCCTTTCACATTCAACAATTGCACAGATTCAAACCCGGTGATATAGCCCCGCATGGTAGACTTGATCTTACCCGACTTAAACTGTACATAGGGTGTGAAATTGTATTCATCATTTCGCTCATATCCTTTTGAAAGAATAGCAACGCCTTGATTGGATACTTCAATGGTATTATCAATATAAGTTACGTTTCTTCTAAATCCACTACCTAATTTCCATTTATCACTCAATTGATGATTGACATTGATTTGCTGTACTGTTTTCCAATAAGGTTCTACTGTTTTTTGCGCTTGATTGGGCTTTAAACTGTATCCCTCAGATTTATTGTAATTCAAAGAAGCAGTTACATCAGTTTTATTAAATCTCCTTGAAAAATTAATTGTACCATCAAGTGTGTTGAATCTGCCATAACGTAATCCAACATCTGTCTTGTTTTGACCAGCACCATCTGTGATGATGTTGATAACACCTCCCATAGCCTCTGAACCATATAAACTTGAAGAAGGCCCTTTTACAATTTCAATTTTTCGAATATTTCTAACAGAGATTCTAGACAAATCCAAAACACCACCAGTCCTTCCAATCAATGGTTCTCCGTCGATTAAAATCAAAGTGTATTCTGAAGACAGCCCCTGTACCTGAACGCCCTTGCCAAAGCCTTCAACAATATTGATTCCAGTTTGCTCAGCCAAAATATCATTCAACCTCAATGAACCATTTTGGTAGACAGTTTTAGCATTAATAACGGTAACAGGTAAAGCAATGTTACCCATTAATCTGGGAGTACGTGTTGCGGTAACTACAACCTCATCAATTGATTTTGCAGTAGCAGAGTCAGTAGACAGCTGCGCAAAAGCAACATTAGAAATCAAGAGTAAGAGTAACTGGATTAAAACCTTCATTTAATGAGATTGGATGTCAAAATTCTCTCATCTAACGAAGAGTTTTATCACGGAATTGTCAGGAAAGGGAAAAACGGCTATTTATGACGAACTGGTGACAATAAGTCGCACGGCTTCAGGCCCGTATGCTTCTTGAAAGCCGTAGAAAAATGAGAAATAGAGGAATATCCTAAAGATGCTGATACCTCCGACACAGATAAGCCCTTTTCATAAAGCAGAAAACGAGCATGCTCCATCCTTTGGTCCTGGTAGAAATCGAATATGGTAGTCCCAAACATTACCTTGAACCCTTTTTTGAGGTAACATTCGTTGATAGCTGCTTTTCGGCTCAATTCTTTGATGGTAATAGGGTCGCCAATGTGAGCAAGCAGAATTTCACGTGCTTTGATGATTTTTTCTCTGTCCTCTAAATGGACTAAAAACTTACAGGCCGGCACCTCATCTTCTTTGATCGAGCTGACCGCTTCTAGCGTATAAAGCAGCAAAATTTGGGTCTGGGCGTTAATGAATATATTTTCAACGGTATCATTGTACCGATGGTTTAAAATCGAATCTAATGTATGCCTGATGCGGCCATTGAGCAGAATTGGCTTGGAAAAAGTGTGTTTGTACCTAAAATTCAAGATTTCCTCTGTCTCCCCCCCTGGTTCTGAAGTGATGAGATTGGTTAAATGGACCGGCTCAAACCTGAATTGTAAGAAATCAACGGTCCCACTCTGCTCCACACACAAAGCATTTTTGTTCAACTTACAATCTTCGCAATTCACATCTGATTGCCTGCAATAAGTTTGCCCACTGATACAAAATTTCAGCTCAAGATAATTCCTATCTGGTTGATTATCATAGTTATAAGTAAGCACTCCATAGTCCTCTTGGCTCTTATGAACATCTTGAGCATATCTTTTGATAGTATATTGCCATGAACCCGGTATTTTCTTCTCACTAGCATACAAAGGAATTGCTCCCTCATATGAAAAATCAGGTTTTACCAAAACAGGTATAGATACAGCTTGCGTCATCTAGCTGCAAAGTTAGTTTAAATAAAATTGATGCCCGTTTTGGGGCTGTTAAAACACTTTGGAAAATATGTGGAAATCATCTTAAAAATAAAGCATTATTAAGGGTAGTAAAATGAGGGCATACCCCCCTATTTTAGTAAATTTGTAGACGGTTATTTACCGAATTAAAATAAAGAGGAAGAAGATAAGTATGAGTACTGAAAATCCGATTATGAGCGAAGAACAAAATAGTGGTTATGGTGCCGATAGTATACAGGTACTAGAAGGCTTGGAAGCAGTTAGGAAAAGGCCCGCCATGTATATTGGTGATATTGGCGTAAAAGGCTTACATCACCTGGTTTACGAGGTAGTTGACAACTCCATTGACGAAGCACTTGCAGGTTATTGTAACGATATCGTTGTTACTATTCATGAGGACAACTCCATTTCTGTACAGGACAATGGTAGAGGTATCCCAACTGGTATGCACCACAAAGAAAAACGAAGTGCACTTGAAGTGGTAATGACCGTGTTGCATGCAGGTGGTAAGTTTGATAAAAACACCTACAAAGTATCAGGTGGTCTCCATGGTGTGGGCGTAAGCTGCGTTAATGCTTTAAGTATCGACTTGAAAGTTACAGTACAACGTGAGGGCAAGACTTTTGAGCAGGAATATGAAAGAGGTGTTCCTAAATATCCTGTAAGAGAAATAGGCACAAGCGATAAAACTGGTACAAAAGTCCATTTTTGGCCCGACAAGACCATTTTTACTGCCCAGGTCTACAACAAAGAAATCCTTGAAGGAAGACTTCGCGAATTGGCTTACCTCAACAAGCGTATTCGCATAACCCTGAATGATCTTCGTGAAAAAGACGAAGCAGGTCAACATTATGAGCAAGTTTTCTATAGCGAAGGCGGTATTACTGAATTTGTGGAGATGCTCGACAAAAACGGTAAACGCTCTTCATTGATTCCTGCTATTGTTTATATGGAAGGACATGATCCTGAATCAAATGTTGCAGTTGAAGTAGCCATGAACTACAACGACTCTTACAACGAGCACATCTTCTCTTACGTTAACAACATCAATACCATCGAAGGTGGAACACATGTTGCAGGCTTCAGAAGAGCCATCACACGTGTTTTTCAACAATACGGTAAAAAGCAAGGCTTATTCGAAAAATCGAAAGTTGAAGTGGAAGGCGATGACTTCAGAGAAGGACTAAGCGCTATCATTTCTGTGAAAGTCCCTGAACCACAGTTCGAGGGACAAACCAAGACTAAACTTGGTAACTCAGAAGTAATGGGTATAGTAGATGTAACCGTATCACGCGTATTAGAAGCATACCTGGAAGAAAATCCAAAAGATGCAAAAAACATCATAAGCAAAGTAATCCTTGCCGCTCAAGCCAGAGCCGCTGCTAGAAAAGCAAGAGAACTGGTACAAAGAAAAACTGTTCTAACAGGTGGTGGTTTACCTGGTAAGCTATCCGATTGTTCAGAAAGGGATCCTGAGAAAAGTGAGCTTTTCTTGGTTGAGGGTGACTCTGCTGGTGGAACAGCAAAGCAAGGTAGAGATAGAAACTTCCAGGCCATCCTTCCATTGAGAGGTAAAATCCTCAACGTTGAAAAAGCAATGGAACATAAGATATACGACAATGAGGAGATCAGAAATATGTTCACTGCTTTGGGCGTAAAGATTGGAACACCAGAAGACCCTAAGGCTTTGGACATTTCAAAATTGCGTTATCATAAGTTAATCATCATGACCGATGCCGATGTGGATGGTAGTCACATTGCAACACTTATCTTAACCTTCCTATTCCGATACATGAAGGAAATGGTAGAACAAGGCTATATTTATCTCGCTCAACCGCCATTGTATCTTGTAAAAAAGGGCAAAGACCAAGCCTATGCCTGGAACGAGGAACAACGTAGAGCATTTGTTGATCGATTAGCTGGAGGAAAAGAAGATAGTGTTACAGTTCAACGCTACAAAGGTTTAGGAGAGATGAATGCAAGACAACTTTGGGATACCACCATGAATCCTGAATCAAGAACTTTGAAACAGGTTACCATTGAAAGTGCTGCTGAAGCCGACAGGGTCTTTAGCATGTTGATGGGAGATGAAGTGGGACCAAGAAGAGAATTTATTGAATCACATGCCAAATACGCCAAATTGGATATTTGATATTTTTAATCACCATTAAAACAATCACTATGTCAAACGACAACATGATCACAGCCTACAACGTTAAGACCAAAGAAAAAAATGTACCCGTACAAGATGCAGTAGTTTCTAGAACTGCTAAAGGCGGATACATCGCAAAAGGTCATGATGGTAAGGGCAACAAATTGACTGCATTGCTCAGCGAAGCGAAAGCATTGGCAGCTATCAAAGCTGGCACTGCAAAACAAGATTGGTAGATCACTTATGCAAATACAGCACTAGACAGGCCTTTGGCCTGTCTTTTTTTATTTTGTCTTGTAGCCTTTTTTCTGCAACCATTGACGCACTTTCTCTCTGTGGTCTCCCTGCAATATAATTTCACTATCCTTAGCTGAACCACCTGTACCACAATGGTTCTTTAGGTCTTTCCCCAATTGCACTAAATCTTCGTCTGTTCCAACAAAACCCAAAACAACTGTTACTGTTTTTCCCGCTCTGTGTTTTGTTTCCAATTGTATACGCAACACCTGTTCTTGAGGTGGAAGTGTTTCCTGTGCTGAAGTTTCTTCTTCTAGTTTAAAACTTGGGTCTGTACTGTATACAAAAGCAGAACGCTGTTCTTTGTTTTTCTTCATAAAATACAAATAAGCATGACTAATACTTGTAGTGCAAAGGTAGATAAATTGAAATCGAGTAAATTTACACCATGGAAAATAAAAAATGTATCCTTGTGATCATGGATGGCTGGGGACACGGCACCGTAAAAGATAGCGATGTTATTCAACACGCAAACGTTCCTTTTGTAACTTCTCTCTACAATAAATATCCTAATACCACCTTGGTCACCTGCGGCGAACAAGTTGGACTACCAGATGGACAAATGGGCAATAGTGAAGTTGGTCATTTAAATCTTGGTGCGGGAAGAATTGTGTATCAGGAATTACAACGAATCAATGTTGCTATTCGCACAGGAGAGTTACAACAAAATGCTACTTTATTAGCGGCTATTCATTATGCCAAAAAGAACAACAAGAAAATGCATTTGATGGGATTGGTTAGTGATGGGGGCGTACATTCTCACACGAATCATTTAAAAGCTTTAGTCGACTTGTGCACTAAAGAAGGGCTAGAACATGTATTTATTCACGCCTTCACAGATGGTAGAGATACTGATCCTAAAAGTGGATTGGGTTTTATCAATGAGTTAGAAACACATTTAAAAAATAATACAGCCAAGATTGCAAGCATAACAGGAAGATACTATGCAATGGACCGTGATAAAAGATGGGAAAGAGTAAAACTGGCTTACGATGCTTTAGTAAAGGGGATTGGCACAAAATCAAATAATGCCTCATCTGCCATTCAAGAAGCATATGACTCAAACATAACAGACGAATTCATTAAACCAGTAATTCTTGTTGATGATCAACAGCAACCACTGGCGATGATTGAAGAAGGTGATGCTGTTATTTGCTTCAACTTCAGAACAGATAGATGCAGAGAAATTACTGAAGTGCTCACACAAAAAGATTTTCAGGAATTTGGTATGCATAAGTTGGTGTTGGAATACACTACCATGACCGAATACGACAACACTTTTAAAAACGTTCACGTCATATTTAGAAACGATAACTTAACGCACACCTTAGGTGAAGTATTAGAGGAATATGGTAAAAAGCAGATCAGGATTGCTGAGACTGAAAAATATCCTCATGTCACTTTCTTCTTTAGTGGTGGTAGAGAATTGCCTTTCGAAGGTGAAAGCAGAATTATGGCTGCATCACCCAAAGTAGCTACCTATGATCTACAACCTGAAATGAGTGCTTTTGAACTGACCACTAAAATTATTCCTGAAATTCAAAACAAAACAGCTGATTTCATTTGTCTCAATTATGCCAATGCCGATATGGTAGGGCATACCGGTATTTGGGAAGCGGCAAAAAAAGCAGTGGAGACCGTTGACCAATGCGTGCAACAAGTTGTTGAAGCGGCCCTTGAGAATGGTTATACTGTTTTCTTAACAGCTGATCATGGCAATGCAGACTTCATGAAAAATGCAGATGGATCTCCCAACACAGCACATACCCTAAATCCGGTACCCCTATTTATCATTGACAAAACATGGGAGGGATCTGTAAAATCAGGAAAACTTGGTGATATTGCCCCCACCATCTTACACTTTATGGGTATACCCATTCCCGCAGAAATGACAGGGGAAGTACTGGTGTAATTTTATGCCTGTAAATCAATCATTTAATAATTACCAGAAATCAGGAAGGCAAAGCAGCATACATAATCCAAAAATTGTCTTAAATTCAGAAATCAATAATTGATTTCCATGACAGACGAGGTGCTTCTTCAGGGTTGTTTGAAGAACGATGCATATGCTCAACAAGAACTGTATTATAAATACAGTCCTAAAATGTTGTCAGTTTGTTATCGTTATGCAAAATCACGAGAAGATGCCGAAGACATGCTTCAAGAGGGATTCATCAAGGTTTTCACGCAAATCAGCAAATATGAAAACCGAGGCTCTTTTGAAGGATGGATTTTGCGCATTATCGTTCACACCTGCATCAATCACCTCAAAAAGAATAAAAAATTCAACGAGCATGTTGACCTTGCCTATGCTGGAGACCTGATAATCAAAGAAGATAGTATACCAGCCATACTGCAAGCAAAACAGGTTGTTGAATGCATCCGCTCTTTACCTATTGGCTACAGAACAGTTTTGAACCTCTTTGCAATTGAAGGTTATTCTCATAAAGAAATAGGCTTCATGTTGGAAATTGAAGAAAGCACAAGTAGATCACAATACACAAGAGCAAAAAATATGCTGGAAGAATTACTCATAAAAAAGAATATCCTCCAGCCAAAAAAAGAAAATACAAAATGGCTTTCTAGTATGAGAGCACATTGATAGTTGGGTTGATTAAAAAATGTAATGAAGCGTTATTCGAAAGAGGAGTTGGATGAACTACTGAAGGAAAAATCCGATCAATACCTTTTATATCCTTCAGATCGTGTTTGGAAAAACATTCATCAAGAATTACATCCAAGCAATGGGTGGCGTTATGCTTCTCTAACAGTGTTATTTTTCTTCATTGCCTCACTCAGTATCCATGTAAAGAAAAATGAGCTATCAAAAGGATTGATAAACAACAAAGAGACATTATACCAATATATTGAAACGCCATCTGCAAGTCTAGCAAACAATACACTTCAACTACCTGAGATTTTTATCCCTTTTCACGGGTTAAAGCAATCCAATGATGCAACTTCTATAAATCTACTAGCAAGCAGCATAATGCATGCTAATACTATAGAACATTCAAATGAAATCAGCTTGCCTAAAAATATTTCTACTCTACCTCAAATCAGTTTACCAACTGCAATTACTACAACCAATAACATAACTAAAGAAGAAAAAAAACATACTTTATCTGAGACAATCGACTTGGTTGTAACTACTGCAAAAAAAATCAGCAAAGATATCAAGTGGCAACTATATGGTGGTCCTAGTATTGGATACAGAAGTTTAGAGGGTAAAGCAACAAGAAATATTTATCAATATGCAGTCTATTCCTTAAGCACCAATGCCGTATTTGCAAGAGATGTAAAGGACGTAGTTAATCATAGACCTGCAATGGGATTTGAACTTGGAACAGCAATGATTTACCCATTAAGCAAAAGAATAAATGTTCGCGCTGGTATTCAGGCCAATTACAACCAATACCAAATAAAAGCATTCAGTGCTATTCCTGAAATTGCCACCTACGCTGTAAACAATAGTAACTCAAGCACTCCTCTAAGTGCTGTGTCAGTTTATAGAAATAACCAAGGTCTTTCACCTGCAACTATTCAAAATGAGCATTACATGATTTCGCTACCAATAGGTTTAGATTACAGAGTAAGTGGAACTGATAAACTCAATTTTTCTGTCGGTTCAAGTATCCAACCAACCTATGTTTTTGCTAATTTCTCTTATCTATTGTCTTCTAATCTTCAGAATTACGCAAAAGAGCCTAGTCTCAATAGAAATTGGAATATCAATGGAGCAGTGGAGGCCAGTGTGAATTTTGAACACAAAGGCTTCAGATGGAGCATAGCACCACAATTCAGGTACCAAATGTTGTCCAGTTTCAAAGAAAAATATCCCATTAAAGAGAACTTGATGGATATGGGTATAAAGATTGGCATCATCAAAACAATTAAGTAGTCGTTTGCTGATGTAATTTTGGCAAATGAGGGTCTCTTATTTCACACTTCTTCTTTCTGTATTATTTGCTTCTTGTAACAACCAAGAAGTGAAGGAATATTTTCCTTTCAAATCATTTCTAGAAAATGAATTGAACCAACTGGACTCTCTACCCGTTGCCATTTTTAAGTATACCAACCGCAACAACCAACCAGATACCAGTATTATAGAGAAAAAACAATTCCGAGATCTTGCTGTTTCATTGTTAAATATTGATTTACTTGAATCAAATACAGCAAATGCATACAAGGAACTTGTGTTAGAAGATACAGATATCGATAACATTGCAATCAACTATACTACAGATGAAGATCAATATCCCATAAAACAACTCCAACTCAATATCAAGCCAGGTACCAGCATGGTTAAAAATGTTTATGCTGAGAGAATTGACCAGGTAAATGAAATAACCATAATTAGAAAAATATTATGGAACACCAAAAAGGGGGTTACCATTACTTCTATTTATTACAAAGATAAAATTGCCCAGGAGTGGCTAACTGAAAAATACAGTTGGTCAATACAATAATTTATGAAATCATTCAACTTCCAAGAATTTCAATCATCGCTGCCCAATGCCCCAGGTATTTATAAATATTATGATGTTGGTGGTGAACTTATTTATATAGGTAAGGCAAAAAATATAAAAAAAAGAGTAAGTTCATATTTTACCAAAAGCAATCACTCCTATAAAACAAATGAACTTGTAAGAAGAATTCAAAAAATAGAATTCACCATTGTAAAGTCTGAACACGATGCATTGCTACTTGAAAATGCCTTAATTAAAGAATTTAAACCGAAATACAATATTGAGCTAAAGGACGATAAAACCTATCCTTTTATTGTTATAAAAAATGAGGCATTCCCTAGGGTGTTTTTGACCAGGAGGAGAATTCAGGATGGATCTGAGTATTTAGGTCCTTATACCTCAGCAAATAAAGCCAGGGAATTGCTCACTTTCATCAAAATGCATATACCCTTGCGTACCTGCACTTTAAACCTATCACCAACAAATATCAAGAAAGGCAAATACAAAGTCTGTTTGGAATACCACCTTGGCAACTGCAAAGGCCCCTGTGTTTCTTTGCAAACACAAGAAGAATATGATAAAGGTGTAAGCCAAATCAAGCACATTTTAAAAGGCAATCTCTCTGGAATTATTGAGCAGTACAAGCAAGAACAAAGATCTTTTGTAGATCAACTTGCATTTGAAAAAGCAGCACTTGTTCAGCAAAAACTTGACGCACTTAAAAACTACCAATCATCCTCTGCAGTGGTGAGTCCCAAGTTAGGCGATCTTGATGTTTTTGCACTTTCCAGGTATGAGCAGAAAATAATTGTTAGTTACCTATCCATTCGTAACGGTACCATTTCCAATGCTTTGAACAAAACATACACTATTGCACTTGAAGAAACTGATGAAGATGTACTATCGCAGGCCATCATCGATATACAGTCCATTTACAATAGCAATGCCACTGATTTGGTACTCCCCTTCAAAATTGAATTTGGTTTTGACAAGTACACCATATCCATTCCTAAAGCTGGTGAGAAGAAAAAATTATTGGATATGGCCATTACTAATGCAGAGTATCAAATAATGGAATTGAAAAAAGCCAAAATACTTAACCTCACAAAAAATGAAGGTGATCAACAAGCACTTTTAGAAAAAACACAAGAAGCCTTATCATTAAAATCTTTTCCTAAACATATTGAGTGTTTTGATAACTCAAATTTCCAAGGTGCCTATCCAGTATCAGCAATGGTATGTTTCAAAAATGGAGTACCAAGCAAAAAAGATTATCGACATTTTAATGTAAAGACAGTTAAAGGTATTAATGATTTCGCCACCATGAAAGAGGTGGTAACAAGAAGGTATGACAGATTGATAAAAGAGAATGAATCACTACCACAACTTGTAATCATTGATGGCGGAAAGGGACAATTAAGTGCTGCTATGGAGGCCATTGAAGAGCTAGGTCTTACGGGGAAGATGACCTTAATTGGCTTGGCTAAAAATGTAGAAGAAATATTTTTTGCTGGAGATCAAGAATCGTTGAAACTAGATTTCAATGGCGAAGTGCTGCATTTCATTAGACGTATTCGAGATGAAGTACACCGATTTGGAATAACATTTCATAGAGCAAAAAGGAGTCAGGGTACTTTTAAGAACGAACTTGAAACGATTGAAGGTATTGGCCAAAAAACAGCAAATGACCTACTTACACATTTCAGATCCATTGCCAACATAAAAAAGGCAAGTCGAGAGGAGCTGATGAAGATTGTTGGAGATAAAAAAGCCAAATTAATTACAACTCATTTTAGGAAATAAAAAAAGAGCACCTAAAGATGCTCTTTTAAAAATCACGTTCTTTCGACTAATAAGACCAAAGATCTTGCTCGAAATTGAATATTTTAGTTTTGATGTTATCCCCTTCAAGCAACCTTAGAATATCATCCTTAATATATTGCTTGATAAACAAATCATAAGGATTATCGATAGTAGACTTAACAATATAGCTAGAGAAATAACGACTTTCAAATAACTCTTCCCAACTCATTCTTGCTCCAAAGTTTTTTCCGTTATATACTTCGTAAAGTGATAGAATCGGACGAAGATCTGGGTAGTAAATCCAGAATAAAGGTGATTCACCTAAAACGTTACCAGCGTCGTCTACATAAGTCCTGATAGGCGCAACACCAAGAATTCTGGTATACATACGAGAAGACTCTCTATCAAAAACCCATTCTTCTTTTAATCTGAATTTTACAATGTCATCAGGATTGAACTCGCGGCACACCAACGAATCTTTGAAAATACCTTTTGAGCCAGTTGGGTCTTTTGCCCAATCAATAACCTGAACAGAGTCGCATCTTCCAGAAATTGCCTCTCCAACTCTTGCAACTGTCATTGGTGTAGTAAATCTGTCATCAACATTAGCATCAAATGCTGTAACATCGCCTTTTCTAACTGCTCTCAATAGTATATTGATGAAACGCTGGTTTCCATTATCATCTTCAGCTTTATACCTGAAAGCAAGATTCATTTTTTCTCTAATGTCGATTTCTCTCCAAACACGCTCACGGTACCAAGCATCATCTTCACGAATATGTTCATAAGAAAGAGGACTTCTACTTTTCACAAGATTGCGATCAACTGCTGCATCTGGTCTAAGAGAGATTCTTAATGAATCAAATGCAAATGGGTCTTTTGCAGGCACAACAGCAGGCTTTATTGTGTCTTTTACAGGCTCACTGAATGCGGCATCTATCACTTGTGTATCAGCGGTTGATGGCTTTGGCTTTGATGTTTGTTTTGAAGTTGTCTTTTTGGTTGGGACCGACTTCTTTTTTGCTTGTGCTTGTACATCAACAAAAACTAATGTCACAAACGACAACAACAAAACTGACTTAATCCATTTACTATTCATACCCTAGGGTTTATTCTAATTATTTCAAATTATATGAGAGACCTGAAGGAAGTACTCTTGTACGACCATCCGGACCTTTCACAGTAATATCAGTGATGGCTACAAGTGCACCTGGCTTTAACTTGTTAATCAAAGTAGCTGCTGAACCAGTCCATCTTGCACCCTTGTTCTCAACTGGTGCATAGTCTGGAATATCTGCACTCAATGCACCAATCTTATAACTAACTACTTCAAAAGCAGCATCAAACTCTGAATCCTCTAATTTAGCAATAATACCACCCATCGCTTTGAAAGAAGCCGATGGAACAGGACCTGCTTTCAGATTACCCACATAGGCAGTCGGGTTAGGTAATTGCTTTACCCTAAAGCCTACTTTACCAGCCACTTTCCCTTCAACCAATACAGTTACGGTATGCTCACCATAAGAACCAGCTGAAGGTTTTGCCACAAATTGGTTTCCACTTGTTTTGGAAATTGATCCACCACTGAACTGTGCAGAAACTTTTTCACTACCAGCGCCTGCAGTAATCGTTAACGGATTATCAACTCCAATATAAAGTACATTCATTTTGTTAGCAGATACCGCAACGCCTGCTGTGGCGCCCACTGTGTAATCAACTTTTTTAGATACAGATTTTAATTCACCCGTATTGGGATCAACAAATTTTACAGTAACATTCATGCTTCTTGATCCCGTACTCCCCACATTGAATTTTGTTTCAGCAACACCATTGGTATTAACGGCGATATTTCTTCCATCAATAGTTACCTCAGGTTTTACATTAGCATTGAAAGCACCCAAACCTGCAATAACTGTCATCTCTTCACCAGGCATTAAATAAGTTGAACTTGTTCCTACAAGTGGTTCAAATTTATCGAAAATAAGTTTTACAGCTCCTACCTGATTTATACAGAATGTAGCTGCAAGATTTTCTGAATTCTTTATATCGTTCTGAAATTTACTCAAAATGGTAAGCGCGGCAATAGTTGGAGTCATATTGAAATAACTACTAACCCAATCACGCAATTCATTGCCTGTTGAAATATTCCCTGCAGTAGATTTTGGGATGGCAAGATTCAATGGGAATTCATCAATGATTTCTTTCTTTAATTCTGGATCAATAGCAAGAATTTTTTTCTTATACTCGTCCAGTTTTTTATAAAGTATTTCACCATTGTTTTTTGTGTCAAAATACCTGGTGGCAGCATCAATATTGTCTTCTAGGAATTCGCCAGTCTCTGGATCAAGCTCAGATTCAACCTTAAGTTCTTGTTTTTGTTTTTCAATTAAACTATAGGCATCAGCTGCAATTGCCTTTATTTGGTCTGCCTTTGGTTTCCAAATAGCAGCCTTTTCTGCAGTTTTGGGATCCGCGAGTAACTCTTCAAAGCTTTTATAAATTTCGTTATTTGATCCAGTTAGCACGTGGTTAGATTCTCTCAAGCTACTATCAACCACTTTAAAAGCATTCAGGATTTCAGCAGACACATTCAACGCAAGCAGTGCCGTCAACACCAAATACATGATGTTGATCATTTTCTGCCGCGGATCTTTAGGTAGTGCCATATGATAGAATAAGTTTAAATGTTAGAATACAGAACTAAATTAACCGCGACCTTGCATTGCAGCAAGCATGTTACCATAAACACCGTTTAGGCTACCCAAATTCTTTGCAAGCAAAGCAATTTGTTCCTGTGTCTTCTTGGCATCATCAACACTACCTTGCATAGCTTGTGCAGTCTTGCTAAGGCTGTCATAAAATGCATTCATTGCATTGATATGACCACCTGACTGCTGCACTTCTGTTTCATACATTTTATTTAAAGCACTGATATTTTTGGTAAGCGTCTGTATTTGCTCTTGGAACGCCTTAGAACTTTCTGCCGCATGGTTAAAATGCTGAACAGATGCAGCAGCATTAGCATAAGCTTCTTTCATGGAATTCAGAGCTGCAGAAGCCTCCTTTGTTTTTGCAGCAAAATCATTTGTAACATCTGCAACATTCGCAACAACTGATAAACCCTGGATAGTTGTATTGAACTTTGCAAAACTTTCGTTCAGCTTTTTCAAGTTGTCCGGATTGATTTCCTGTTCAATCAATTTTTTCAATTCATCGTTTGATGAAGAACCTCCACCTATTCCACCTTTCTTCAAAGCTTCGGCAATTTCTGTCATTTCACCACCTGCTGGAGGTAAAAAGGCATAAATTAAAAATATAGCCGCTTCTGTAAGAAGACCTACAGTTAGCATGATATCTGCGTAAGATTTATGCAGAATTTTTGCCCATGCACCAAAGATGACGACTGCAGCTCCAACGCTGACAACAGTGTTGACGATTTTTTCTAGTTGCTTTGACTGAACGGCCATTTTTTGAAATTTAATAGTGAAGTAAGGATTGGATTATTAAAAGTTATTTTTTCAATTTTGTAGGAGGCAAATCAATTACACAACGGAAACCTACATATGATTTTGTTGTGTCTTGGTATTCGTAGGTCCTTGTGCTGTTTTGCAAGAAGAAACCAATATCCTTCCAGCTTCCGCCACGAACAACTTTTCTCTTCATTCTTGGAGGGTCATTATCTTTTGCATTCATTCTGATTTCAGGATTCATATCATGCTGAAAATTATAAGCCCCCTCATAATATAAAGAAGACGTCCATTCAGCAACATTACCTGCCATATTGTATAAACCAAAATCATTAGGCCAATAAGCATCAGCCTTAACCGTATAAAAACCACCATCTTCTGGATAGTTACCTCTACCAGGTTTGAAATTGGCTAATAAACAACCTTTCTTGTTCCTCAAATAAGGCCCACCCCATGGATATGGAACCTGAGATCTTCCGCCTCGTGCTGCATATTCCCACTCCGCTTCAGTTGGCAATCTGAAATCTGATTCCGTCATGCGCTTGTTTGCCTCTAAAAATGAATTCAAATATTGAGTTCTCCACTCAGCAAAAGCAGTCGCTTGTTTCCAATTCACACCCACTACAGGATACTCACCATATGCTGGATGAGAAAAATATTTTTTAGCCATTGGTTCATTATAAGAATAAGAGAAATCTCTTATCCAAACCAAGGTATCAGGATATATTGGCGTATCTGTTTTGATGATGAAATTTGAACGAGGCTTATCAGCATTTTCTCTTCTGGAACCCTCTTTGTAATCGAAAACTTCAGAGTGGAAGATGATTTTTTTAGAGTCTAACTCTTTTCTGCCATTGATTCTATTGTCTGGAGTTACTATCAAAGCGCTCAGTTGCTCTTGGATTTTTGGATCGTTCCACTTGATTTGCTTGGCTTTTAACCAATCTATGATACCAGTACCATCTGGAGATTGCTTTTTAAAATTGAGAATTGTAGCTGCAATTGAATCTCTTACCCAATGCACAAACTGTCTATATTCGTTGTTGGTAATTTCAGTTGCATCCATCCAAAAACCATTGATGGAAATTTGCTTGTTGCGCGCAGTAAATGCATAGCTGATGTCTTCATCAGAAGGACCCATATGGAAAGTTCCTGATGGGATATATACCATTCCCGGAGGTCTTGGCATTGTGTACTTTTCGCCAACAGAAACGCCATGTAACTGACCATCGCCAAGACTGGTTTTGGATTTTCCCATCTTGCCACATCCGGTCATCACAAGGCCAAGCAACATAATTCCTAGTAAATTCAGCAGTATGCCTTTCATTTTAGTTCCTGGTTTAGTGAGCATAGAAACAAATATATACCAATTCGGGGTATTTCATTTTCAACTAACTCCTCATTCGCCCAAATTTTAACAAGCTGAAAACATCTGGACTTAACCTATCAAAAACGATTAATTATCAGCCATATTGCTTTAAAATTGCTATCATTTTGTTAAGACCTTTAATAAGGTCTCCTCTGAACTAAATAGGGGTAGCTGACAGGTATAATCTCGGCAGACATAAAAAGTAGTACGCTCCTCCAAAGATTTATGCAGCATTAAGGGGTATTGTTTATTGATTTCATTCGATAACATCACCACTTTGTTGGGTAAATAAGCATTTAACAAAGCCTTTCCCTCCTGTTTTGCCTTTGGTCCCAATACTAGTATTTCATGGGTTCCTTGAGCCACTTCAAGCATCAAATTTGCCCAAATTCCAAAAGAGTTTGGATACTTTAAAACACCATCGTTTAACCTTTCGAGCATTTGTAAAGATTGTTGCTTCCATTTTTCCTCACCCAACAAAATAGCAGCCTTGTATAAATTCCAGGCCATTATCGCATTGCCGCTTGGCATAGCGCCATCATAGATATCTTTTTTCCTAACTAAAATATCTTTTTGATGTGCATGTGTAAAATAAAAGAATACCTCCTCCTCATCAGCATAATTAGCATGCAAATACGAAATAATTGATCTAGCATTTTCCAAATAGCTCAATTTCCCAGTCGGTTCATAAAGGGCTAATAATGCTTGCACCAAATAAGCCAAGTCATCTAAGAATGCTGGATATTTTGCTTTATCGTTTTTAAATGTGTGCAACCATGCTATCTCTCCATTCGTTTGAAAAATATTTAATAAAACCTGCATATTTACCTCTGCTACTTCCAACCATTCTGGCACTTCAAAAGCAATGGCAGCTTTTACCAAAGCATGGTTAAATAGGGCATTCCAGCCTAATATAACCTTATCGTCGGTACCTGGTCTTATTCGTTTGTTTCTGGCTGATAAGAGCAGGTTAACCGACTGCTTAATCTTATTTAAAGCCTCCTCTTCACTCAACTTATGTTCCGATCGCCATGCGTCTAGCGACTTTTTTGTACGAAGAATGTTCACTCCCTCCCAGTTACCTTCCTCAGTTACATCAAACCATTCAGCCATAATAGTTGCATCTTCTTGAAGCACTTCAACAAACTCTTTCTGTGTCCATGTATAGAACTTTCCCTCTTCTCCTTCGCTGTCTGCATCCAAAGCAGCATAAAATCCAGCCTGTTCAGACATCATCTCTCTTTTCATAAAATCGACAGTCTGGATTGCGGCTTGCTTATACTCAGGCTCTTTAGTAAGCTGATAGGCTTCCGATAATACAACCAACAAAAGCGCATTATCATATGTCATTTTTTCAAAATGTGGTGCCAACCAGGTTGCGTCTGTAGAATACCGGCAAAAACCTCCGCCTATTTGATCATAGATTCCTCCTCTCATCATTGATTTCAAGCTTAATTCAGCTTGTTGCAATGCCTCTTTATTCCCTGTGAAGTGGGCGTAGCGCAGCAAATACTGGATGGTAAAGGTTTGAGGAAATTTCGGCGCTTTACCAAACCCACCAAATTCCTTATCAGACATAGTCATAATAGCTTGAAAGACCTTATCACATTGTTCCTTATCAATTGCAACCCCAATGACAACATCAGCTTTGAAACCAACAGTTTGATTGGATTTCGTGAGATATTCAACAAGATTATTGGCCTGGTCTTCTATTTCCGGCCTCCTAGTTTGATATGCTTGTTGAATTTGAATGAGGACCTCTTGCCAAGAATGTCGGTTATATACCCGCTTTGGCGGAAAATAAGTCCCCCCGTAAAAAGGCTTACCCTCACTGGTGAGAAACATGTTTAATGGCCATCCGCCATTACCAGCAATGGCCTGTAGTGCATCCATGAACAAGTGATCCAAATCTGGCCTTTCTTCACGATCAATTTTTATACAGACAAAATGTTGATTCATGATGACTGCCGTTCGCTCATCCTCAAAACTTTCTTTCTCCATTACATGACACCAATGACAGGCAGCATATCCTATGCTCACCAAAATAGGCTTCTCTTCCTGCTTTGCCTTTTGCAAGGCCTCTTCGCCCCATGGGTGCCAGTCGACTGGATTATGCGCATGTTGCAGTAAATAGGGACTGGTTTCGTGAATGAGCTTATTCGTGTATTTCATAAAAAAACCCCGGTAGAATCCGGGGCTTCATTTAAAAATTATTTGGACTTGACCGTTTCAACTAAAAACCTTTCCAACGCAGCAACCATCGAAGGGACTTGAGGTTGAGGTGCTTTAATGTGCAAATTCAAACCGGCGTCTTCTATTGCTTTAGAAGTATTGCTACCAAATGCCCCTATAATTGTTCCATTTTGTTTATAACCCGGAAAGTTTTCCAAAAGGCTCTTCACACCACTTGGCGTAAAAAAGCAAATAACATCAAAATCGTGTTCTGAAATTTTAGATTTTACATCACAACTGATTGTTCTGTACATAAATGGCGTAACAAACTCACAATTGTGGTTTTTCAACCATCCAACAATTTCATTATCCTGCTGGTTCTCAGAACAAGGATAAATAAACTTCTCATTCTCTTTGTGCTTAGCAATCACATCAAATAAACCTTTGTTTGTTCCATCTGCACTAAAGAATACTTTTCTCTTTCTATAAAGAATGAATTTCTGGAGATAAAGGGCCACCGCTTCACTAATGCAGAAATATTTAGTGTCTTGCGAAACTGCAAGCTTCATTTCTTCACAAATCCTAAAGAAATGATCAATCGCATTTTTACTGGTTAGTATTACTGCTGAATAATGCGCAATATCAATTTTTTGTTTCCTAAATTCTTTAGATGGAATTCCCTCAAGCTGAATAAATGGCATGAAATCCATCTCAACATTAAGCTTTTTGGCTAATTCAAAATAAGGGGACTTAGGTGAATCTGGTTTGGGCTGAGTAATTAAAATCTTTTTCACTGACTTTTTCTCACCCATACTTTTCTTTCCGTTTTTAGTCATATTCAGCACTATAGATATGCAAAATTATAAAAAAAAATTAGGAAACTTTCTTATAAATGGCTTAGAAAAAATCTTATTACCAACAGTGTTTAATGTAATTGAGCCTATTATTCAACAAACATGGATTTATAGTATGTTATCCAGATAAATACTTACTGAGTTGGTTATAAACTTAATTAAAACTGCCGTAGGAATCAGCTCCAGTGCAATGAATGAAAGAAAAAGTGTAAAGAATCCAATTTGGGATTGTTTTGAAAAAACTTGATACCCTCTTACGAACCTATATATTAGCATCATACCAACTAAAAAAAGTGCAATCCTGAAGGTGAGACTGGAAGAACTTGTATTAGAAAAAGCCATGATAAAGGAAGAAAATAAGAGAATTAAACCCGTTACTTTATTGTTTAAAAAAACAACAAAAAGATAATCATCAATAGCTTGTTCTTGTCGAAATGCCCACCCTAATAATTTAAAAAAAATATTCTTGAAAAGATAAATAAAAGCAATTACTAGAAAAGATGAAAAAAGTATCAACCATCTCGTGTTTCCTATGAATTTATCATCCCACTGCAAGCCAAAAAAAATAAAAAAGCCGCTAGAAAAAATAAAAAGAAAATTAAGCGCAATAGATATGATTGGCTGTTGTGACATTTGATCCTTCGACTGCCGGTAAATAAAGCCATCATTTATATAAATCTTCCAAAGTTTCCGTAAAAGTCCATTTGAGTACCTACCTAAAAAAGCTGTAAATAGAAATAGGAATAAAAAAGAGTAGAATATCCATTCAAGATTTGGACGTAATATCATTGGGGAATATAGACCACCTTTAGGAATATCTAAGGAATACCATTGAACAGTTTTTAAATTAGCATTAGCATAACTACCATAGGCTGAAATTTCTTTATTAAAAGATATGGCTGTCTTTTCTTTTTTTGTAAGTGGCCTATGATTAAGAATGAAAGCTTTTCTTAAAGAATCTTGAATGATACTATCAATATTAATTTCTACTGAGGGGTACGCGATACTTTCATCCTGTGCTATTACTGGAGAAAGTCCAGAGATAATCAACAATAAGCATATCAAGAAAAAACTTCTCATGTAATACAAAAATAATCCTTTCCAAGACGACTAAAACAATGTAATAAAACCAAAATGAATTTTAGCCTCCCTAAAATTGATGGGTGAATCTGGCCTTTTCCCAATAGCATAAGCAAGACTGAACAATCCCGTCTTTGTCTCAAGTGATATGCCCAAGCCAGCACCGCCATAAAATTTTCCATTTTGATTCAAACTTGTCTTACGCTCTATATATGCACCATCCACAAATCCGAACAAATAAGATAAACGCGATAATAAAAAGCGATATTCTACAGTGCTGATAGCATACCCACTCGCAAAAAGACTTTCTTCATCAAAGCCACGCAAAGTCTTTATACCTCCAATTTGATATAGCTCATTTAACAACAATTGTTTGCCAAGTATCCATCCTGTCTGCACGCCTGTTTTTAATGTTGATTGAGAACCCACTTTGAAATAATGATTCAACTTGGCCGATAACCTGAATTGTGAAGTATTAAGATTGATAGCATCATAAAGACGATTGAAATCTGCAGGACCTGAAGCTCCGCTTTTCAACTGTATAATAGCATTGTTTTTTTTGATTCTTCTTATACCTCCTAACATTTTAAATTCCAAATCAACACCTTTCTGGGGGTTTAGAAAGAAGTCGGTGCTATTGTAATTAAAATCTACTCCTATGTTTGAAGTTGTCGCATCTAAAAATTCAGGTAGTCTTCCTGTTTGCTTTAATCTGTTGGTATCGATATCCAATAGGCTACTGGTAAATTGCTGGAAATAAAATTTAGCCGTTTGTCGTGGCTTAATTTCATACCGAAGCCCGATCCTAGTATTCAATGTCAAGAAAGTAGAATCCTTTCTCAGTAAATTAAAATTAAAATCAACCCCTGTATTGCTGTTGAAAAGATATGGCTTCATAAAGCCCAATTGGAGTCGGGGTGAACGAACCTGAATTTGCTGCCAATTAAGGTAAAGATTCTCTCCACCTCCAAATACGTTCTTGAGATCCATCTCCGCTTCTCCTGTCAGCAAAAGCTTTCCACCCAATTGTTCATTAGAAGGCATAAACCCTGCAAGTAAATTAAAGCGACTGTTCTGTGCGGGCTCTAGATATAAATTCAAGATGGCACCGGTACCAGTAAGCGATAAACTCCATTTTCTTGTCTCGCGGACAAAACCCAATTCTGCAATTCGTTTCGATACTTGATCAAGAACCGACTTCCTATAAATTGAACCATCACCCAAACCCAAATACTGAACAATAAAGTTTCGATTCAGCTTAACCTTGCCTTCAACATGAATACTATCAATGCTGTATAAGGGACCCCAATTGGTCTTGAGTTGAGCAAACAACTGGTTATTGATAAAATAACTACTATCCAACATTACCGATGCAAAAGGATAGCCATTCTCCTCAAGCAAGGTCAAATAATAGCTTTGAAGCGAAATGAGTTGTTCAATATTCAATACTGCTCCTTCTTTCACTTTAACAGGTATTTCTGTGGAAGACACAAAAACCTTCAAACTTGAGTCAAGCGCAATTGATCCCCAGGTATATTTCGGCCCAAGATGAACCCAGACTTTTGCATTTGATTGCTCTTCGCTAATGCTATCAACAGAAACCTCAAGAAAACCTTTTTTCTGCCATCCAGGGATAAATTGATCTTTTAAATAGGCTTTATACTCCTCTTTCCCAGATAATTCAGAAACAACAGAAGAAGCATCAACCAAAGCATCACTAACTTTGTCTTTGTATATTATTTCCAGTTTGAACTGCTGTGCTTTTGTCCCTATTGACAAAATCAACGAGACAAACAAGAAAAATAATATAGCTTTAAATTGTTGCACTAGTACAAATCTACACTTCCCTAAGTTGAAAACAAATGGCAGGTATCTATATCCATATTCCTTTCTGCAGAAAAGCATGCCATTATTGTAATTTTCATTTCTCTACTTCTTTGCAAAATACAAC
>JBEASE010000122.1:0-3285 GCA_041162625.1 Bacteroidota bacterium
CAAGTGAAAAATGCTTTGGATGCTACCATTAAATTGGGTGGTGAGAATTATGTATTCTGGGGTGGAAGAGAAGGGTACATGACCTTGCTTAATACCGATATGAAACGCGAGCAAGAGCATCTTGCACGTTTCTTGCATACAGCAAAAGATTATGCAAGAAAGCAAGGCTTTAAAGGCACTTTCTTTATTGAGCCAAAACCTTGTGAGCCTACCAAACATCAATATGATTATGATGCCGCGACCGTCATCGGATTTTTGCGTCACCATGGATTGGATAAAGATTTCAAATTGAATATTGAAGTCAACCATGCAACACTAGCCGGACATACCTTCCAGCATGAATTACAAACAGCAGCTGATGCAGGAATGCTTGGTAGCATTGATGCCAACAGAGGTGATGCGCAAAATGGATGGGATACCGATCAGTTCCCAATGGCCTTGAATGAGTTGGTTGAATCAATGTTGATTATTTTGGAAAGCAATGGTTTTGCAGGTGGTGGTGTAAACTTTGATGCGAAGACAAGAAGAAACTCAACAGATGCTGAGGATTTATTTTATGCCCACATAGGTGGCATGGATGCTTTTGCACGTGCATTGGTAGTTGCTGATAATATCTTGCAACATTCACCATACCGTTCATTTAGAACGAATCGCTATGCATCATTCGATAGCGGTGAAGGTAAATTGTTTGAGGAAGGTAAATTGAGTCTGGAGGACTTAAGAGCTTATGCCATCAAACATGGTGAACCAAAAATGACCAGCGGACGTCAGGAGTGGTTAGAGAACATAATCAATCAATATATATAGTTCTCTTTTCTTCACTGCTCTTAAAGGCCAGTTCAATTAATTTGATGACCTGATAACCATCCTCTGCAGTTTCATGCAGTGGAGCAACATTTCTTATAGATGCATGCAGGTTGTCGTAATAGTAGCCAAAGCTTCCTTTGAGCGATGGATAAATTTGTCGCACTACTGATCCATTGATTTCAGTATGAAGTAAGCCAAAATTTTCAGAAACTTCCTTGCCCCAGTCCTCACCTGTAGGAACTGCACCTGCTTTGAGTAGCTCTTCTTGAGGGTCTTCACCATTTTTAATGAAAGATCCTTTGGTGCCATGAATCATGTATCGCGGTCCCATTTCTCTTACCAACATACTAGAATGTAATGTCACAATCAAGTTGTCATATTCCAATTTCACATCAAAGTAGTCGTCTACTTTGGAATAACTTTTCATTTTTCTGATGTCAGCCGTGATGGCTTTTGGTGTTCCAAATAATACCAATGCTTGGTCAATCAAATGCGGACCAAGATCATAAAACACACCACTTCCCGGAAGCGTCTCTTCACGCCACAAGCCATAAGTCCTAGGTTCTGGTCTATACCTATCGTAATGCGCAAAAAATTCTCTAGGCTCTCCAAGTAAACCATCATCAAGGATTTTTTTCATGGTGAGAAAATCAGCCACATATCTTCTGTTGTGAAATACAGAGCAAATTTTTCCAGTCGATTTGGCAAGAGCTACCAATTCTGCTGCTTCTTCCAAAGTATTGGTAAATGGTTTTTCTACAACTACATGTTTCCCTGCAAGGAGACAGGCTTTTGCATAAGGGAAGTGAGTTGTATTGGGACTAGAAATCACCACCAGTTCAATTGCTGGGTCGGCTAATACCTCTTCAATAGTTTTTGCAATCTTAATCTGCGGATATGTTGCCAAGGCTGTCTCTCCGCTTCTTTCCATGATGGTTGTCAGCTCATAGCCTGCATTTGTCGTGATAAATGGCAAATGGAAAGTCTTGGCAGAAATGCCATAACTGATAACGGCTGTTTTGATGGGGGAATTCAAGGTAATTTTTAAAGTTCAATTTAATAAAATTGGATGACAGTTGACCGTTAACGGTTAACAGTTAACTTCCTTAACTTCGCAAAAATTTACAATAATGGAATTAAAGGATAAGATTTTAGCTGCTTGGAGCGATCGTGAATTATTGAAGGACAATCAATACGCTGATGCTGTGCGTGAGGTGATTGAAGAAGTGGACAAAGGTCGTTTGCGTGTAGCAGAAAAAATCAAAGAACAATGGGTGGTAAATGAATGGGTGAAGCAAGCAATCTTGATGTATTTCGGCATCCAGCAAATGCAAACTTGGGAATTGGCTCCATTTGAGTTCTACGATAAAATGTTGTTGAAAAAAGATTATAAATCGCTTGGCGTTCGTGCGGTTCCGCATGCTGTTGCTCGTTATGGCGCTTACTTGGCCAAGAATGTGGTATTGATGCCTTCTTATGTAAACATAGGTGCTTATGTAGATGAGGGTACCATGGTGGATACATGGGCTACAGTAGGAAGTTGCGCGCAAATTGGGAAAGGCGTTCACCTCAGTGGTGGTGTAGGTATTGGTGGGGTATTGGAACCTTTACAAGCAACTCCCGTGATTATTGAAGATGGTTGCTTCATTGGCAGCCGTTGCATCGTTGTAGAAGGAGTAGTGGTGGAGAAAGAAGCGGTGTTGGGTGCTAATGTGGTGCTCACCAAATCGACAAAAATTATTGATGTAAGTGGCGCGACTCCCATTGAATACAAAGGTCGTGTTCCAGCTAGATCTGTCGTGATACCTGGATCATACACCAAAGAATTCCCTGCTGGAAAATACGAAGTGGGTTGTGCTTTGATCATTGGTCAACGTAAAGCCAGCACTGATCTTAAGACCAGTCTGAATGATGCTTTGCGCGATTTCAACGTATCGGTATAAAATATCCCTTATTTGTTTTGACTAACTTTGACCAATGCAAGTGAAGCTGGAACAATTAGAGTCGTTGATCATTGGTAAAGTAGCTGAGGCTGCCAACCAATTGCAATTACCTGCTTTTGTAGTGGGTGGCTTTGTGCGTGATAAATTGTTGGATAGAGTTTGTAAGGATATAGATGTGGTTTGTCTTGGTGATGCAATCACTTTGGCCAATGCAGTGAGTGAAAAATTTCAACCGCAACCTAAAGTTTCATGGTTCAAGAATTTTGGAACAGCACATCTTAATATTCAAGGGTATGATGTAGAGTTTGTAGGTGCAAGAAAAGAAAGTTATCAGCAAAACTCTAGAAATCCTACAGTTGAACCTGGTACCATTAAAGATGATCAGGAAAGAAGGGATTTTACCATCAATGCACTGGCCATTGATTTGCAAGAGGCTTTGTCTGATCAAATTAAATTGGTTGACCCATTCAATGGTGTTCAAGACTTAGAAGATAAAATCATTAGAACGCCATTGTCGCCTGATAAAACTTTTAGC
>JBEASE010000058.1:0-9999 GCA_041162625.1 Bacteroidota bacterium
GTTTTAGAATGTGCTTTGCATGGATTGGAAATAAACTTCAAAGAGACGGTTTGTTTCGCACTGACTGGCGGTGGTGCAAGAGCGACAATCAATGGTATTGATGTTTCGTACAATAGATTAATCAAAGTAATAGCAGGCTCAACACTCAAGCTTCATCCTGATGCTTTTGGTTGCAGGACTTACATCGCATTTGCAGGTGGTTTGCATATCAAGAAAGAATTAGGAAGTGCTTCAACTTATGCTGCATCAGCACTTGGTGGTATGGATGGAAGAAACATCATTGCAGGTGATGAAATAAAAATAAACGAGGATAGAAAAGAACCTCACGCAGCAAAAGATATTGTGATAGATCAAAATGGATTTGGTGTAAGTAAATGGAAGGCGCAAGTGGATTTACTACCACATGTGAATGAAGCTGTTGAGATTAGACTTGTACCCGGACCAGAATGGGAGTTGTTTGATGAAACATCACAAACTTTATTCACCAATCAAATATTTACCATTGGTGCACAATCCAATCGTATGGGTTACAGAATGGAAGGCGCTACGCTTTCATTAAAAGAAAAAACTGAATTGGTCTCAACTGCAGTCACGCGTGGAATAGTGCAAGTAACCAACCAAGGTCACCCTATCATTTTAATGGCAGACGCACAAACCATTGGCGGCTATCCACGTATTGCAAGAATTACATCTGCTGATTTTTCAAAACTTGCACAATGTAGGCCAGGGATGAAAGTGAACTTTATAATTAAGGCTTAGCGCTAATTGAAGCTATCTTTTCTTTTATGTATCTCACCCTTTCTTTAGAATCTGGGTGTGTACTAACCCATTGCAGTACTTCAGGAGTTTGTGATTGCTTATCCAACTTTTCAAGGAAAGAGGCCAGATATGTTGGATTCATTTTTGCAGCTTCCATATAATCGACTGCCTTTAAATCAGCTTCTTTTTCTAAGGAACGGTCATAAGCCGTAGAGGTTATAGTTGAAAGTGCATTACGAACGACTTCTCCCCCGATATCACCTAGCGTTAAATTCATCAATATCGATAGTCCAATTTCCTTTCCTAATTTTTTTACTACATGACCTGATTCAATATGTGCAATCTCATGAGCAATCACTCCGGCAATTTCTTCTTGTTTATCTGCAAAATCTATCAACCCTGTATGCACTACCAAATGTCTTCCTGGCATGGCAAATGCATTGATCTCTTTATTTTCAACCACATGTACATTGATTGTTGATGGCGGTATATTGTTATCTGAACATATATTGCTCACCATTTGCTGTATAGGTTCAACAATTTTCGTGTCTTTCACTTCCACCATTTCAGCGCTGTACGACTTCCAAAAAACATCTCCGAGTTGTTCATCTAGGTTCTCAGTTATTTTTTTAACACCAAATAATCCACTCCAATTGATTTTGGAGTAGACATAATAACATCCACCAAAAGCAATTACTACAAATAATAGTAGAAAAAATAGCTTCTTCATCAATTATGAATTTTTATCTATAAACCCTTTTGGATATTCCATATCCAATTCAACAAGACCAATACAATAACAAACAAAGAGAATTTTTTGTTGCTGAAAAATTTGATGAACTGAAGATAAGTGTTCAACAAGGTGGTTTTAGCATACCGATAATCATACAAGATCCAGAAAGGGAAAATAAACATCCCTATGATTACCAATATCCCAATGGGGTTGACTAAAATAGCAGAAGATAAATCCCCGTGCAATAAATGCAATACAGAACGTGTTGTGCCACAAGAAGGGCAGGGTAGTCCCACTGCACTCTTTAATATACAAATTTCTAGACCAGGACTGGATTGCTGAAAATAAAATAAATTCAAGGCTACCCAGCCAAACCCAAATATTAAAAATGAAGTAGTGAAATAATAAAATTTCTTTTGATCACTCATCATCCAACAATCTGCTGAAACATTTCAAAGTTTTTCTCTTTGGTTCTGCCCATGATCAGAAACCAATCAACTATTACCCAAATACCAACACCTCCGCAAGTCAATAGCTTCGCTATTCCTAATCCGACATCACCTATCAAAAATCTATCAATAGCAAGAGCACCTATGAGAATTGAAATAATTAAACTGATTGTTGGATCCTTGAACTGGAGCGTTTGTACATATACCCATTTTGATTCATCCATTGCAATCAATCTTTCTCTAACATACATTAATTGATTGTGTTGAAAATACTTTGCGTTGTTTAACACAAACATGTCGACTTTACTAATTTCCATTTTTTTATATTTTAAACTCTGGTTAATTTAATAGGAGTTGTCTTATTCGCATTCCACTGACAAACATAAATACTTTGGTCTTCATCTACACATACATCATGTCCATGCATAAAGACTTTTGACTCATGCTGCATAGTTGGTTGTAGAACTCCGTTCTGGTAAACTGGAGCAGTACCACCCGGACTCGATACTACTTTGTTGTTTTTATCGAGAATGGTTACGAAGCCTGTATTGGCATTACGGTTCCCAGACTTGTCTTTCGACCAACAAACACCTGCATACAATTGATCACCATGTATAACAGGTCGACAAACATACATACCTGGAGTGTCTATTCTTCCCTTGTAAACCCCATCTAATGAGTATATTTTAAAACAACACTCTTCTCTTGATGTACAAATCAATACAGGATTGTTTTTATCTCTTGTATCTACTACCACTCCATGGGCATTGTATAAATTATGCTCTTTGTTAGCATTATTTCTTCCACCAAATTTTCTGATAAATCTTCCTCTATGGTCATAATGCAGAATATAGTCAGACCCATAACCATCCGCTACATAGATATCTCCATTTGGAGCAACAGCAGTTTCTGTTGGCTGAAATCTTTCATCATCTTTATAAACACCAATGGTTTGAGGCTGTCCTAGCGTAAATAGTATTCTGCCATTCAAATCCGTTTTGATGATTTGTCCAGCTTGTGCTTGAAAGCCGCCCGACTTATCATTGTAAAATCCGCAATCGACAATCAAGAGGAAATCTTCACCGTTCTCTTTGCTGATGGTCAGTCCATGTCCGCCTGGATAAGCAGTCCCCCATGCATCCAACAACTTTCCTGATTTATCAAAAACCAAAATATTATTATGTATGTCATCACCCAACATGATCAGCCTGCCCTTGCTGTCCTGTACCATTTCATGACAATTGATAACAGGATGATTGGCTGGATTGATTTTTGCCCAACCATGATCTACTTTATAAGTAAACCCATTTTGTCCAATAACCAACTCATCTGGTTGAAGATGTTTTTTCCCAATTGAGAACGCAAATGACTTACTGGCAAGTAGTCCCGCCGAAGCAACAGCTGTTGATCGTATAAATGTTCTTCTGGAATTCATAAAATGAATATACTGAATTTAAGTAACTTGTTCACATGAAGCAATGGGTGGATTTAAATTGTGATTTGGGTGAGGGCTGTACTACAGATGAGGCAATCATGCCATACATCAGTTCAGCTAATATTGCGTGTGGATACCATGCAGGTGATGTAGATACAATCAAACAAACCCTTGCATTCGCCAAACAGTATAATGTTGCAATCGGTGCTCATCCTTCCTATCCCGATAGAGCAAACTTTGGGAGAAAGGAAATGGATTTGCCTATTCAAGAAATTAAATCACTGGTATCAGAGCAAATTAGAATTGTACAATCATTAGCTGCAGCAGTGGGACTTTCTCTTCATCATGTTAAACCACATGGTGCACTCTATAACAAAGCTGCAAAAGATGAAGCGACTGCAATAGCTATTGCTGAGGCGGTCTATGCTATTCATCCATCCTTGATTTTATTTGGACTAGCCAATAGTGAATCGGGTAAAGCTGCAAAAAAAATAGGGCTTCAATTTTATAATGAAGTGTTTGCAGATAGAACCTATACAGATCAAGGTCAGCTTACACCTAGGACTGAAGCAAACGCTATGATTACAACGGATGAAGAGGCAATCCGACAAGTATTACAAATGCTGAAAGAAGAAACTGTCACTTCAACAAATGGAAAAATCATTCCCATTCAAGCAGATACTATTTGTATTCATGGTGATGGCGAACATGCTGTAAGTTTTGCAAAACACATCAACACACTGATAAAGAATTCAAACATTAAGATTAGTTCGAAAGCATGACAAATAAAAAAACCAATTGGTTATCCAACTCTCCCATTATAGCTGCCGCATTTTTGATGGCAACATCCGCTATTGGTCCGGGCTTCCTCACCCAAACAGCAGTCTTTACCAATACCTTACTTGCTAGTTTTGGATTTGTTATTCTGATATCAATCCTTCTAGACATTGGCGCTCAATTGAATATTTGGAAAATTCTAGGTGCATCCGGCTTGCGCGCTCAGGAACTCGCAAATAAAATAATTCCAGGTGCTGGATATTTATTAACGACACTTATTGTGGTAGGTGGTCTAGCATTCAATACTGGAAACTTGGCAGGTGCAGGTTTAGGTTTAAATGTATTAACAGGGTGGTCGACTGAAACCGGTGCAATCATCAGTGCAGCCATCGCGCTTTTCATTTTCATCAACAAAGAATCACTTAAGTGGATAGATCTTTTTGCAAAAGTGTTGGGTATTGTAATGATTGTATTGACCTTGTATGTTGTCTTTGTGTCAAATCCTCCAATTGGAGAAGCCATTACCAGAACTTTTGCTCCTTTGAAAATTGACGCAATGGCCATTATCACTCTGGTAGGTGGTACTGTGGGTGGATACATCAGTTTTGCAGGTGCTCATCGTTTATTAGATGCAGGTTTAACAGGAACTGAAAACTCTGAAAAGGTTGGTCGTTCTGCTGTTTCAGCAATTTTGATTGCATCTACTATGCGCATCCTTTTATTCCTTGCTGCACTAGGCGTTGTATCAAAAGGTTTATCACTAGATAAAACGAATCCTGCTGCATCAATTTTTGAATTGGCTGCAGGTGAAATTGGATATAAGATTTTTGGTATAGTGATGTGGTGTGCAGCTATAACTTCTGTTGTTGGTTCAGCTTATACATCAATATCATTCTTTAGATCAATCAACAAGAATTTTGAAAAACAGGAACGCCCTATGTTGATTGGCTTTGTATTAATTTCTTTACTGACATTCTTGTTTGTAGGCAAACCTGTAAAAACTTTAGTAATAGTTGGAGCACTTAATGGTTTTATACTTCCAATAGCTTTAACGCTTGTACTGCTTGGATCAATGAATAAGAAAATCATTGGCGAATACAAGCATCCTAAATGGCTGATAGGTTTTGGCATAATAGTGATTTTCGCAACGCTTTATTTAAGCATCGCAACAATCATCAAACTTTGATCATTAAGATACTTAGCTAAATAAGTATTCAACATCTTCCCTCGTGAGGGTTTTTACAAAGCCAGTATCATCGGCAACCAAATCTCGAGCAAGACTTCGTTTCTTATCTTGAAGTTGTAAAATTTTGTCTTCAATGGTATCTTTACAAATCATTCTGTAGGCAAAAATATTTTTGGTTTGTCCAATACGATGTGTACGATCTATCGCTTGTTGTTCAACTGCTGGATTCCACCATGGATCAACGATGTATACATAGTCAGCTGCAGTTAAGTTAAGACCCACACCACCTGCCTTTAATGATATCAAAAATATTCTGACCTCATCATCATTTTGGAAGGATTGAATAGCTTTTTCCCTATCTGTTGCAGAAGTGCTTCCATCAAAATATTCAAACTTCACCCCTAGTTCAGTAAGTCTTTGTCTAATTAATCCTAACATTCCTAAGAATTGAGAGAAGACCAAAGCTTTGTGATTGCCAATATTCTCTGTAATCTCTCTAGTCAATTCATCCAACTTAACTGAAACATTTGGCATCTGCTCCTTTTCATTCATGATAGCAGGAGAATCACAAATCTGCCTCAACTTCATCAACCCCTGTAAAATTGTGAGCTGTGATTTATCAATACCTTGCTCTTTAATGACACCAAGAATTTTATCTCGGTAATCATTTCTGTAAGCGTCATAAATATTACGTTGCTCCTCCTCCATCTCACAAAATAAAATTGTCTCTGTCTTGGCTGGAAGATCTTTAGCTACCTGCTCTTTTGTCCTTCTTAAGATAAAAGGAAACAAGAGTTTCTTCAAATGATCTTTATGCTCACGCTCACCAAACTTATCAATTGGTGTTGCAAATTCATTTCTGAAATATTCTACACTGCCCAACATGCCAGGATTTAAGAAATTCATCTGGGCATAAATATCAAAAGTGTTGTTTTGAAGTGGAGTACCACTCATACAAATTCTGTGCTTTGCATTGAGCAAACAAGCGGCCTTTGTTACCTTGCTTTGAGGATTCTTGATGGCTTGGGATTCATCCAATACAACATAATCAAATTCAGTTTCAGCCATGAACTTGATATCACTTCTTAGTGTGCCATAAGTAGTTATAACAACATCAAAGCTGTCGAATAATTTTTTATCCCTCTCACGTTCACCTCCATGATGAATTTTATACGTCAGTTTTGGTGTGAACTTCTTGATCTCGTTTTCCCAGTTAAACATCAAAGTAGTGGGACAAACAACAAGTGCTTTCATTTTTACTGCATTCTCTTTGAAAAGCTGCAAGCAACTTAATGCCTGAACAGTTTTACCAAGACCCATATCGTCTGCAAGAATACCACCCCAACCTACTTCATTCAAATAATTCAACCAATGATAACCAGCAACCTGATAAGGCCTTAGTATACTGGATAAATCTTTAGGCGGATCTACTTCATTGATTCTATTGAAAGATCTTAAGCGCTCATATTTTTCTTCAAGCTTAATCATCACTTCAGTTTCATCAATATTGTTATACAACTCATCAATTACACTCAAATGATATTTTGAAAGTCTCAATTGATTTTGCTTTCCTTCACCAACACGGAAAAGCAATGAATATTTCTGTAACCATGCTTCTGGTAGAATACCAAGTGTTCCATCATTTAACTGAACAAACTGTTGTTTGTTGTTCAAGGCTTTTTTGATGTCTTCTATTGTTACCTTTTGCTCACCAAATACAATATCAACTTTTGCGTCAAACCAATCTACGCCATTGCTGATGTTTATTCGTGTTTGTGGCTTAGCTGTATTGAACCTATAGTTTTTCAATTCTTCAAATCCTACAACTGGTACTTCAGATTCTTTCATCGCATCAATAAATAGGAAAAACCAGTTGTTTCTTAACACATCAGTTCCCTTTAATACTAAATTGAAACTGTTTTCAACAGTAATGAAATTCGAGTGTAAGGAAGCTAACTTTCTGATGAAGCTTCTTTCCTTTAAAATATCTCTTCGAATGGTTCTAATCTTTGCGCCTTCATGAATGAAGACCGTATCCTTATCAGTAGATTGTATTTGATATCCTTGATAAATAAATATTGGTGTAAAAATTAGGTATTCATTTTTTTCTTGTAATTGTAAACGAATTTCAGGAGTACCCTCATACACTTCGGTCATGAATGAACGATCAAATTCTACTCTGTATTTTCGTGCAAAAGGCAAAACAGTCTTCTCTAAAAAAGAAGGCCAATCTTTCTGCGTAATTTTTTGACAACGCTCTGGAAGGAACCCGGTTATTGCTTCTAAATCTTCTAATGAATTCCAAGTATAAATTGAATTATCAAACAAAGCAATTAGACTTGAAGTCAACTCGTTTGCATGCAAAGGCGCATCCCACTCATCAATAAAAACTATTGGTTCAAGTTCTATTTGTTTTTTACCCGGATTGACTTTCAGACCAGGCTGCATCTTGCCTTTTCCAATTGTTAATTGGACAAGATGATTGGTAGTAAATGATTTACCGGCTGGTAATCTGTAGAATGAAGTTCTTTCTTCATGCTCAGCAAATATCTTAACCAACTTAGGATGAATATACTCGTCGATCAACTGGGTAGTTTCAGCAGGCAGACCTTCTTCTTCTGAATAAATGATATTTTCCCAAATACCTGAAAATGGGGAATTACGACTTACATATTTATCAATTTCACTTCGCTGAAGTTTTCTTACAGCATTCAAAAGACTAATATCATCAGTAGCAAGTTCCTGCGTAGGAACATATTTAGTTAGATCGATGTGTTCTACTCTTCCTAAAAAAGAGAATTTATCTTCATCAAAATCTCCGGTAACCAACTCAACCGAAAATCCAGGATATTTACCTGGTGTGTCAAGAAAAACTACGCCTAGACGTTGTGATGAAGTAATCACTTCAGCCACTTCTTCCTTGACCTCTATTTTTTCAACTTCTTGTTTTTTGTAAACCGGTTTATCTTCTATAACAGTTGTCACTCTTTTCACTGTTGGATCCAACACACGTAAAAATGGTTTCCCGTCTTTGTAAGTGAATTCAAATTTTTTATCCCAGTCTGCATCATTCATGCTGTAACCATAAATACCCAGCAGTTTATTTTTTTCTTTATCCCAGTTGCGAATGCTATCAAAATACTGTGAGCCATATGCATTCAGCAGTTGCAACATCAAGATTGCTTTATGCAAACAGATTGGATGTGTTTCCTCTGTACACTTACACGAACTATCAAAATTTCTTTCTTCGTTGCGTTGAAGAACAAGTGGAAAAGTCTCCCCATTCAAATCTAGTTTTGCTTCAACCCTCTCATCTTTTGCACTTATTATATTTGCTTTGTTTGTTCGGAGTAATACTTCTGCTTTTTCACAAACCTCTGGTGTAGCCAGCAAACGAATGGTTTTAAGATCGATTTGTTTCATCTTAATCACCGTATGCTTTTGATCGTAACGAATGGTGTTATCACCAATCATGTTTCGATCAATCAAATCTTGTAATTGAAGTAGAGCGGCAGCTTCATGTCGACAAATATCGCCGAGGTTATAGGGACAAGTACATCTTAAAGCAAGTGCACGTGGATCTTTGTATTTCTGAACATGAACCTTATAAAAGGTGCTGTAATTGTCGTCTTTTACACGAAAAGTAACAGACCCCATGAGGTCGTCATGTTCTACAAACTCAACATAACCAATTGCGTGTATTTTCTTACCCCGACGAATTACTTCGTCAGTCCCGTTGTTGTAAACAAATTTCAGTAGGTGTGATAACGACATCGATTCAGTTGGGTTAATCTGCGAAATTAACTGAAAAGAGCCCTACAAAAATTGATAAACAGAATAATTTAACTAACCGGTTATACTACAGGAAAACTCCGTAAAATGTAGTATCTTTATGAGTTTTTCTGTCTGATACAGAAATGCCGCTATAAAAATTAATCAATGTGAATCTCTGGTCACGTTACTTCCTGAACAACCTCTTAAGAAATCCATATCTGCACCAAGATGTGCTTGCTCAACATGTTCTTGATAGAGTTTGACATAGCCTCGATTGGCTTGAGGATGTGATACTGTCCATGAAGCCTTTCTTTTTTCAATCTCATCTTCACTCACCATCAATTGTAAAGTTCTTTTCTCAACATCCAAGGCTATCATATCTCCATTTTGCACAATCGCCAAAGTGCCGCCAATAGCTGCTTCTGGAGAAACGTGTAAGATGACTGTACCGAAACCAGTTCCACTCATTCTTCCATCCGAAATACGTACCATGTCTGTAATGCCTTTCTCCAAAAGTTTTTTAGGAATAGCCATGTTACCTACTTCCGGCATGCCGGGGTAACCAACGGGACCAACATTCTTCAGTACCATGATGGATGATTCATCTATGTTCAAGTTTGGATCATCCACACGCGCATGATAGTCTTCAATGTTTTCAAAAACAACAGCAGGACCGGTATGTTTCATCAAATGCTTACTAGCAGCACTCGGTTTGATAACAGCACCATTTTCACACAAATTGCCAAAAACCACTGCGAGTCCCGTTTCTATCTTAAATGGTGTAGTCAAATCTGCAATCACATCTTCAGTATACGATTTAGCGTCAGCACAATTTTCTTCAACAGTTTTGCCATTTGCTGTAATGGTCTTGTTGTGCAGTTTTTCT
>JBEASE010000123.1:0-1015 GCA_041162625.1 Bacteroidota bacterium
AGCTCAGTGTCTCGTCAACGTCCCGACGAACGATTTCGACGGCTTCGTCGAAATCAAAGGATAAACGATCGAGAGCAACCTCGATCCGAGGCGGCCACATCTTGTGGGCATCGCTCTGCTTTTTTGTTACGCAAGAACCATTGTTCTGCGACTAGTAACTTACCTTTTATCATTTCTCCGACGTCTCTGACGTGTCTGGAGGTTTTCTGCTGGTCTCAATCGCTTTCCAAGCGAGGTACAGCTGTAATTACAGTGCGTTACCACGCGAGAGAAGAGTGACAGCGGGGTAAACGTAAAATTAAAGAAGAAGTTGACTTTGTTGGAAAATTGTGAGTGTTTAGGTTAAGTAGACTACGGTCGTGGGATGCTAGGTTTGAGGATGTCAGTCCTTGACGCCTCTTGGGCGCTCTCGTGTGTCATCTGGTGACACCGGAGCAGATGTCACTTTTCGGACAGCGTGGCGGGACGCAGTCCCACTAAACGATGGCCAGTCGCTAGTGGGCCCTGGTATCTACCGTACAGTATTAGTCCGTTCACATCATACTTAGAGTATGGTAAGAACCCCTGTGCAGACCAACCACATGTGTGACTGCCCAAATCGTCTACACATTGATGTGGTGGGCACTGCACTCTTCCCCACTAAGATATACGTCTAGTAATACCCTAGTCCTCCATTTGGTTTTGGTGATAAGAAAAGCTCTGAAAAACTTATCTGACTTCCCTCGGTCTAGATGGGCGTGTCACATCGCTGGGGAGTAGCGGATAGTTTGCATCCAGTCTATTGATCGTTATTTATACGGCATAATTCTTCGTATGTTCTGTCTCTCGGACTATTGATCATTCTTTATACGGCATAATTCTTCGTATGTTCAGTCTCTCTGAGACTCCTGGTCTTAACTCGATGGTTACTGTGCCATTAACATGTGTCTGTACCACTCTATACGGACCGCTAGTTCTTTCGTCTAATTTACGAGGTTTCCAGCGTTTCTTGAGAACGCGTTGTTGAGGCATATAA
>JBEASE010000123.1:1051-4225 GCA_041162625.1 Bacteroidota bacterium
CTTCTCCTTTTCTGGTTTTCACGCAGAAGATTCTCATGTATGAGATGCTCTCTTCTTAGAGTAATTGCATGCCTATCGGCGATCAATGGTATGTTTAGAAACATGTCTCTGTTGAAGACTAAAGAGCCGGGGCTGCTACTTAGGATAGTATGGATTCCTGCCCTCATTGCATGCATCGCAATGGATAGCGCTTCATCTACAAATTCCTTTGCAGTGGTTATGTTTTGTGGTGGTTCACTATGTAATAGAGTTCTTAGGACATTGCCCACTGTTTGGTGCATTCTTTCACATACAGCATTTGCTTGTGGATTCTTTGCACTAGTACATACATCTTTGATGCGACAGTTTTCTAGAAGTGTTTGGAATTCGGGTCCAGTAAATTCTGTTCCAGGGTCATTTTAGGTAACATTGATTGGAAATGTCATTGTGAAGACAGTGATCCGATGGTGACAATGCTGATTAATATCAGTGTCTCGGGGAGTATGGATTCTTTGTGCTCTGGATGACGTTTGTATCCTTTTCCTTAGATTTTAGGATTCACAAGAAACAAAAGCAAAAGCAATTTTAAGGAGCAGTGTGAAAATAACAATCATTATTGGCATTTGACAAATACTCATCGGTTCTCCTGTGTCTTAATCCATCTAGCTTATTCCTTGCTTCAACAACGTTTCTTGTGACAGTGATTATACTCTGTGACTAAAGTTTCCATCTTCTTTTTAGTCAGTGGTTTGCAAGTATGACAGTGATGTGCTTTATACGTTGTTACCAAGGTGTTTGCTCTCTTCTTGCGAGAACTAAGACATGGTAAATTGACCAGGCAGTCAAAGATCTCCTTGTCATCAAACAAAGAGTAATTAGCCAGTTCACTGTCCTCAGTGGTGGCTTTCTTCCCCACTAAGGCTGACGTGTCATCTTGACGCGAAAGTCTTGAGAAAGTGTCCGCTATGACATTGCGTGGACCTTCCACATAGTGCAATGTAGGACTGTATTCATCAACATAAGAGATCCATCGTAGACGTCTCTCGGATGAGTCACCAACATTTAGAATGTTCTTGTGATCTGTGTGAATGTGTATTTCAGCGCCAAGTAGCATTGAGCGGAATTCACGTAGTGTCGCAATGACACAAAGAAGTTCCTTATCTATTGTGGCGTAATTCATCTGTGCACTGTTAAGCTTCTTGCTATAATATGCAACAGGTTTACCATCCTGCATCAGGCATGCTCCAAGTTGATAATTGGATGCATCAGTGTAGATATGGAATGGCTTGTTGTGATTGGGATAAGCACAGAGGACATCAGCTGCCATGAATGCCTTCATCTGATCAAATGCCTTTTGCATTTCAGGTGTCCATACAAATGGAGCTTGTTTTTCACCTTTCTTAGGTGCACCAGTGTGTGCTGTTAATGGGGCCAAGATTTCGGATCTGTGTGGCCACATATCCCTATAATAATTAACCATCCCAATAAAACCACGTAGTAGTTTTAATGATGTAGGGCGTTGCATTTTGAGGATTGCATCAATCTTTTTTTCCATGGTTTCAAACCAGTGGGTGTGAGCCAGTAGCCTAGCCAATCAGTCTCCTTGACTGCCCATTCACATTTGAGTGGGTTAACAGTGAAACCATTTTCTTGTAGTTTCTGTAGTACTATTGATAGTACTGTCATATGTTGTTGCCATGAGTCTGAGAAGACTCCAATGTCATCAATATAGACTTCAGCTTCAGACACATCTCTGAAGATATTTTCCATTACCTCTTGGGCAAAATCTGGGGAGCACTTGAGTCCCATGGGTAATCTATTGTATTTGAATTTGCCAAAGGGTGTGGCAATGGTGCAAAGGTCTTTTGACTCTTCGTCTAGCTCAAAGGTATAGTATTGCATTGAGATATCTATCTTTGTGAAGAACTTGTATCCAGTGCGTCTCCTGAGAATGTCCTGGATAATAGGTAAAGGATACTGTCTCCTTTTAATTACCTTATTTAGTTCTCTGAGATCACTGACCCAACGGACTCTGCCATCTTTTTTGGGTGTGATGAAGGTAGGAGAAGCCCATTCACTTGCTCCTTGTGGTTGTAATACCTTTATGTCACAAAGGTGCATTAGTTCCTTTTTAAATGTCTCCAGATGGATGACAGGTACAGGATATGGTCGAGCATGCTTTGGCTTTGCTCCTGGTTCCAAGTCAATGTGGAACTTCCTGTGTGGGTAGACTCCTAGAGTACCATCAAACAGTTTGGTAAATTTACTCAATACTTGTTTGATATCAGTCTTTTGCTGATCATTTAAGTGATTTAGTTGTTCTACAACATCATCAGTATGAACTTTTTCATATTTTGCATCAAGAATTTCAGTTGCATAGCAGGTTGGGTCATACCAATCCATGCCAAAGAATTCCATTTCTTGTTGGATTACACTGATTTCTGCCATAGCCGCATAGTCTTGGTCTTTGAGGAGCCGTGGGTCCCGGAGTGGCAGTTCATTTTCAAACCATTGTATGGTTCCCGTGCTGTATTTGACATCAATTCCAGTTTTGGTCAAAAAATCAGCACCTAAAATGACATCATATTTGCAGGTATCTGACTCAAATATGAGGGCTTTCTGTTGATCAATATTTCTATTTTTATCAAGTTCTGGTAACCTCAAGTTACGCATTACCACCATTGCTGATGGCTGGTAAGAACCTGCTAGTGTATTTACCATCCTACTCTGAGAGATTGGACATGGTTGACACTTCCTGGGCAAGCATTTCTTGTTGATCAGGGTTGTAGTGGATCCAGAGTCCAATAAAACTTTCAGTAGTCTTCTAGACCTTACTGTGCCAATGGTATCTACTACCATTATGGTCACTGGAGTTAAATTCCTAATTGGAGAAGTGCTGGAGGTACTATTTATCTCCTTTTTACTGCTGACAGGCTCAGATTCAGGTTCTGGAGCTTCAGCCATGTAACAATCATGTACATGTAGATTTTTGGGTGCGTTCCCAGTGGAAAATACCGTAGGTTCAGTACTGAAAAGCTCGATTTGAGACAATTGGTTACTATTTTGTAATCCTAATTTTTCTAATGTTGTGAAATCGGTAACAGTACGGTTTTCTAAATCAGTACGGTTGTCAGTACGAGTTTCCACTGGCGCGAACCGTCAATTAAAAAATGCATCGGTCTTGCCGTCGCCAGT